>JBLHWU010000063.1:0-28396 GCA_047629355.1 Saprospiraceae bacterium
CGGATTCCTTTGGATGGCCACTGTCAAAGCGTTTGCAACGCTATGATGGCTATAAAATCAAGTCTTATGACCTGGGAAAAGAGAAAAACACAATCTCTAGATTATACAAAATAGGGCAAGACGAAGAAGGATGGCTCTGATGCTTGGGAAAATCCGCAAGGAATGATGCTAGACTTCATTTATTTTTTCTGAATCCGCTTAGCGGCACAAATGGATACTCTCTTAAATCGGTCAATCTATCAAATTAGTAATGTACCAGGAAAAACGCAACTTTATTTTGGGGCAAGTGATTATATCGTTATTTTTGTTAAAGCAGTATTAAAATGGAAATGCAATTTTGATTCACTTCGACTTTGGCAATGTTCTAAACCCACAAATTGCTTCGTGTCTCTAAACAGAAATTCAATTTGAAATCGAGTTTTATAAAATACATAAATCTCGATTCCAGATAGCGTTGAATCAGTAGAACAAAAAATTTGATGGCTTTTTATTTTGCCATCTTTGTCATAAAGATGCTTAACTGCAACTCCAAGCATTCTTTTAAGGGACGGAGAGTACAGGGTTGCTTCGTAAATACAAAAATCTTCTTCTTTCACACAGCAAGTAAAATAGGTCTCGTCTAATTCTCGAATACTTACCTGCCCCAAGTACTTTGTCTTCGCTCCTTTTCTTCTTGGATGTGGTCCAACAACATAAGGATACAACAAAACAGCATCTTTTCGTAAACGAGAAATGACTTCCATACCAGTATCACAAACACTATTAATAAAGGGGTTTTTAGAGTAGCAATTTTTTTATCTAAGGAATTTTAAGAAACTGCGTATAGCCTGGCTACACAAGGTTTTTTAAGGTTTCTTAGATGGAAAAAGGGCACTATAAAATATTTAATTTATTATTGGGAATTGCCTAAGGTGTTTCAATCTCACTATTGAATCTGAATCTTTTTAGAAACAACTTTATTTCCATCTTTAAAACTTAAGATATAACTCCCCTTCTCCAAATTCGTCAAATCAATTCCTTCTTTCAAAATACCATTCAAAACAGATGCAATAAATTTCGCAACCTGCCGTCCCGACAGATCATGTACCAAAATATCAATTTCTTTCTCCTCTAAATCGGTCATTTCCAATGTCACATTTCCATCCGTCGGATTTGGATATATGACCAGTTCGTTCTTCGCCAAAGTCTCTTCTTTCGTTGCTACAAAAGCTTCAATCGCAAAATCCCAAGCCCCGCGACCATATGTTCCAAAACGCACCGTATTGAAGATTTCTAAATATTCCACTGACCAATAGGTCTGTGTCGGTGCGCACAAGCCTGACATATCATACCATTGTTCATTGTCAAAAAGATAGACAAATGGTCCGGCTTCCGTTGCGGCAAAAAGTAACGTTTCATCGGCATTAGCAGTAATTTCAAAAACTAAAGTTGAGGGTAAGCCTTGGCTGAAGTCTTGGAAGGAAACGCCATTGTCAGTTGAACGATAAATTGGCGCATTGGAGTAGCCACTGCCGCCGAGGTAAACGGTGTTTTCATCAGTACGAGAAGCAAAAATTGTTTGTCCATAGAGGTAGTGTCCTTCGTTGACAAAATTGAGGGATTGTTCCCAACTTGTGCCACTGTCATTGGAGTAGAAAAAGCGTCCATTCGTGGTTGCACCATAAAACTTATCCGTGTTAATCGTTGAAAATTCTATCGCCGATAATTCGCCACCTGCAGAGTTAGATTTGAAATTAAAATCAAATTGCGTCGCCGTAATTTCATTATTGGGTTGCGCGGTCAATCTCAACATATAGGAGCCTTCGCCGCCGTCTTTATTGCCGCCTGCCATGTAGATGGATTGGGCGGAATTCACTGGACTTTCCATTAGCGGTGGCAACCAAACGGACTCGTTTTCTGAGTCTAAATTGTACCAAGAGGTCGGAATACCTGCCAGCGCATTTCGATAAAAACTTACATCCCCACCTGGGTAAACTGTCCACAAATCTTGCCCTACATTCGAAAAGACAATATGTCCATAATCACCCGAAATGACTTGGTCAAAATTGGCAATATCTGTATCGTAGGTATCGCCCATTTGAAAACCTTGGTCTTGCGTGCCCGCGAACATAACATAAGGATTAATTGGGCTACTTTTAACGCTATAATATTGACTGACGTTCAAACCTTCCATTCCAATATTGGCCGATTCAAAAAGGTTATTGTAAGAAATATTTATGCCACCGTGATTGCTGATTAAAAGAAAGTCATCGCCATCTATAGTTTGACATTCGTTAAAAAGCATCATATCGGCGTGCATTTTCGTCAAGGGAAAGTCGTAGTATTCCCACCATTCGTTGACCAATGTCCAAGTTTGTCCGCCGTCAGAACTGCGGTGGGCATTTACTTCTCCGTAAAATAAGTTCTCTGGATTAGAAGGTGAAACGTAGAGACCCACTGACCAAGGATTGGTATCCATCGTGCCGCGTAATTCCCAAGTTTCTCCAAAGTCGGTGGTTTTCCAAATTTCTTGACTGCTATTATAGGTATAAAAAGTGGTGATAGAATCAACTTGTATTGCCGCTGCATTGGCACGACTGTCGTCAAAAATAAATTGGTCGGAATTGTTCAATTCTTCCAATTCATTTGTCGTTTGATTTATTTTTGAAATCGTCGTCGTTGTGCCTTTTTCAATAAAATAAACATCGTCAGAATGATGCGGTTTCACCATTTTAAAACGGTTGAATTCATTGCTATTTAGCGTTTTTATACTTTGAAACGAAACGCCTTTATCAGTTGATTTGAATAATTTAATATCTGCCCAATAGTCAGGTTTTGACAATAAATAAATCGTATTTAAACTATCTTCCAAAACGACTGCATTACGAATGTCTCCCCAACCATCCAGGATGTCAATACCCGTCGAAGCTGTCCAAGTCAGTCCATCATCATCTGAATAATGTGGCAATCGTTCAATCGGTGCAAGCAATCGACGACCATCTTCAATTGGAACAAATTTTAGTAAACCTTGAGAAAAACGAAGGTTTTGATTGATAACGTCCCAGTTTGAGCCATCGCGTGCGCCCCGAAAAAGAGAGCCACCTGCGGACAGTGTCCAAATTTTATCCGCTGCCGCATCGTATTCTGTATCGATGACGCTACCTGCTTGATTGAGACTACCGCGCTCTTGCCAAGTTCCTGTGATTTTTTCGTCAGCGATAGTTTCGGATGCACCACTGCGATTGTCCTCGCCTGCTTGACTTTCGCGAACGCGGGCGTTATTGCGTTTCATTGCAGTTTCACGTTCTATAGCCCGCCAATTGGTGCCAGGTGCGGCGTTGTGCATTTGTTCAAACCAAACTTCTCGTTTGACTGGATTGTCGGCATCTTCGCCATTTTGATTGACAATTGTATTGGTTGGTTTAGGATAGTTTTCTTCAATTTTAGAAAAATAAAAAAAACTGGCTGAGGCTATAAATATAGTAAAGCTGAATAAAATATATTTTTTCATACGACGAGTGCTGTTTTGTTTTTCAAAATAGAAAGACAAATTTATCATTTCCAAAGTAAAAATCAAGGTAGTTTTATCTATTTTTTAGGAGGAAGTGTATTTTACAAACAAAAAAGCAAATAAGTAACCGAAAAAAATGAAACTACCTACATCTTGTCCCTCAAAATCCTACTCGCCGTTAGGCGTGGCGCAACAGTAGAAGAAAGTGTATTGATATTTTTGGGTGGTTTTAACCAAAAATAACTCCGCCAACTCTCCTGTACTTCTTCTGCTCTTATTTTTCACTTTTGAAACAGTCATTATGTAGAGATAAGTAACACGTGGTAATTAATGCGGTAAATTTTTTCGATAGTTTTTCTTTATTAAATATTTATATAGCCTTTTTTATTGAAGAATTTTTAAAGGGAAAATAGCGGAAAAAGATGTTTAGAAAATTACCGAATTAATTGCTACGCGTTACTTAAGTACGTGACACTATTTATTGGGGTAATTTGAAAACATCTTTATTCCGCTATTTTCCTCTTAAAAATAGTTCCGTGATGTAGACCATGCAACGATTTTTAAAAGAAAACTATCGAAAAAATCTTGCTTTCAAATTTTACCCCAATAAATAATGTCACGTACTTAACTACTATTTCAAAAGTAAATATTTTTTGTCATTTCGACCGAAGTGGAGAAAAATACCAAAATAAACGATGATAGTTGGGGAACTTATTCTTTTACCGTTACAAAATCTCAAATTTTAAAAAATCTCTAATTAAATACCAAAAAATATTGACTCACTCTGTACCTTTGCTTCAATTTGAAAAAAAAGTTGGTATCGAATACTTAATTCCTTCTAAACTACATTCGGTAACCAATAAAATTTAGCACTTTAATAAGTACAACTCATGCCTTTAGACAAGTCGATTAAATCCGTTTTGATTATTGGAAGTGGTCCAATTATTATTGGTCAAGCTTGCGAATTTGATTACTCAGGTACACAAGCCGCTCGCTCGTTGCGCGAAGAAGGAATTGAGGTCTCTCTCATCAATTCCAACCCCGCAACGATTATGACCGACCCGCTTACCGCAGAACATATTTATCTGTTACCGCTGACGTGTGAAAGCATCGAACAGATTTTGCAGGAACGCCAAATTGATGCCGTACTCCCAACAATGGGTGGACAGACCGCTCTCAATCTGGCAATCGAAGCAGGTAGTCTCGGCATTTGGGAAAAATACAATTGTCGCTTGATTGGCGTAGATTTAGATGCGATTGAGATTACCGAAAATCGGGAGGCCTTCAAGCAATTGATGATTAGTAAGAACCTTGGTGTCGCGCCTTCTTTTATCGCTAATTCTTTTCTGGAAGGAAAGGATGCCGCACAAAAAATTGGCTATCCATTAGTTATTCGACCATCTTATACCCTAGGTGGTTTAGGTGGAGGTTTTGTGCATGATGCTTCGGAGTTTGATGCGAAATTGAAACGTGGATTGGAAATGTCGCCGACGCATGAAGTTCTTGTCGAGCAAGCAGTTTTGGGTTGGAAAGAATTTGAGTTGGAATTGTTGCGGGACGCCAATGATAATGTCGTTATCATCTGTACGGTCGAAAACCTTGACCCGATGGGAATTCATACCGGCGATAGCATCACGGTTGCACCTGCAATGACGCTTTCAGATACGGCGTATCAAGAAATGCGGAATCAGTCGGTTTTGGCAATGCGTTCACTCGGGAATTTTTCGGGTGGTTGTAATATTCAGTTTGCACAAAACCCAGAAACGGAAGAATTGATTGTTATTGAAATCAATCCACGGGTATCGCGTTCCTCGGCTTTGGCAAGTAAGGCAACGGGTTATCCAATTGCAAAAATTGCTGCGAAATTGGCGCTTGGCTATACTTTGGATGAATTGAAAAATCAAATTACCCAAACCACCTCAGCCTTTTTCGAACCGACTTTAGATTATGTGATTGTGAAGATGCCGCGTTGGAATTTCTCTAAATTTCACGGCGCAGATCACCGTTTAGGTTTGCAAATGAAATCGGTTGGTGAAGTAATGGCAATTGGTCGTACCTTTTTGGAAGCTCTTCAGAAAGCTTGTCAATCGCTCGAAGATAACCGAATGGGCTTGGGGGCAGATAGAAAAGAATGGATTCGGACGGATGATATTTTGCGACGATTAGAAGAGGCGAGTGATGACCGAATTTTTAGATTAAAAGACGCGCTTCGTTTGGGCGTTCCAATGAAAACGATTGAAAGATTGACACGGATTGACCCTTGGTTTTTGAAACAAATCAAGCGTTTAGTTAAATATGAAGAGAAAATTCAACGGTATAATGTGGCGGAAGATATTCCTGCTGATTTTATGCGAGAATTAAAGCAAGTAGGGTATTCGGATGCACAAATTGCTTGGTTGTTGCGAGGCGAAGAAGAGGAAGTTCGGGCACACCGAAAATCATTAGACATTCGCCGTACTTATAAAATGGTGGATACGTGTGCTGCGGAATTTGAAGCAAAAACGCCTTATTTCTATAGTACATTTGATGGTGAGAACGAAAGCATTCCGACGGAAGGTAAGAAGAAAATTATCGTCCTTGGTGCAGGTCCAAATCGGATTGGTCAAGGTATCGAATTTGATTATTGCTGCGTCCACGGTTTGATGGCAATTAAAGAAGTTGGCTACGAAGCGATAATGATTAATTGTAATCCTGAAACGGTTTCAACGGATTTTGATATTGCAGATAAGCTTTATTTTGAACCTGTTTTTTGGGAACACTTAGAAGAAATTATTGAATTAGAAAAGCCAGAAGGCATCATCGTTCAACTCGGTGGTCAGACGGCGTTGAAACTCGCGGAAATTTTCCATAAAAAAGGTATTCCAATTATCGGAACGTCTTTCCCATCCATGGATTTGGCGGAAGATAGAGGGGCATTTTCTAATTTATTGAAAGAATTAAATATTCCTTATCCTGAATTTGGAACGGCAGTTGATGCGGATGAAGCGTTGCTGGTTGCAAAGCGAGTTTCGTATCCAGTATTGGTTCGCCCGTCGTATGTATTGGGTGGTCAGCGGATGAGAATTGTAATTAACGATGAAGAATTAGAGAAACATGTACTGTCGATTTTCAAGCACATGCCTGGGAACAAAGTACTGATTGACCAATTTTTGGAACGTGCCAAAGAAGCGGAAATTGACGTAATTTGCGATGGCGAGGAGGTTCACATTATGGGTATCATGGAACACATCGAACCTGCAGGTATTCACTCTGGTGACTCGGCGGCGGTGTTGCCAACTTACAGCCTTTCTGTTGAAGTGGTGAGCAAAATGGTTGAATATGCTGAAAAAATGGCGAGAGCTTTGAAAATTAAAGGCTTGATGAACATTCAGTTTGCCATCAAAGACGAAGAAGTTTATGTGATTGAAGCGAATCCGCGGGCATCTCGTACGACGCCGTTTATTGCGAAAGCTTACCAAGTTCCTTATTTGAAAATTGCGACGAAAGTGATGTTGGGAACGCATAAATTGAAAGATTTTAACATCGTTCCGAAGCCACAAGGTTTCGCGATTAAAGTACCGGTATTCAGTTTTGATAAATTTCCAAATGTAGATAAAAACCTCGGACCAGAGATGAAATCTACGGGAGAAGCGATTCGATTTATTAAAGATTTGAGTGACCCATTTTTTAGAAAATTGAACAGTCAGCGTTATATGTATTTGACGCGATAAACGACTTGTTTTCAAAATAATGACTTTTATAAAAATAGCTGCGGAGATAATCTGCGGCTATTTTTATTTAATAATTACTCAGGTAGCGGACACGTTGCTTGCTTTAGTGCTATTCGATAAAAATCATATTGAACATTAAGAAAAAGCCGTATCTACTACTTATTTCTGATATTAGGTAACAGACACGACTTTCGTTTGTTCTCGACGTTTTGAACGATTAAATCATTTTAAAACTAACGTGTCCGCTACCTGAGTAGGTTTTAAAATTAAATTTTTCCTAAACTCCTTCCCATTTTGTGGCTTTAATCGCTTATTATAGTCTGTAAAATAAAAACGATAATGAAAAAGCTAATTTTTTATTCCGTACTTGCACTCTTAGCCTTCGCTTGCAATCCAAAAATAACGACTGAATACTTCACGGCCAGTGATGTAATAGTTGTGTCCGAGCCAGAAACGGTTCCAAGAGGTCAACGTATTTATAAAAAAGAAAACGCCTGTTGCCGCGACAAAGATTCTTATATTCCAGATACGATGCATTTAGAATTTATGCGAAAAAAGCGGATTCGGGTGAATTTTCATTTTATGAATTCAAGGGACAGTACCCAAAATTTTTCGCAAGAGGCAGGTCGAAAATATGTGAAAGAGATGCTCGGTCATGCCCGTACTTTATACGAAAATAACAAGCGAATGTACTTGCATCCTCCGGGTAAAGAAACGCCCGTTTTGCCGACGATGTATGAATATATGTTAACGCCTAAGGGCGATGATCCGAATGATGATGGTATTTACTTTCATTATGATGATGACCTTTATTATGTCATTAAAAAAGGAAAAAATCGAAATCTAAGATCTAAAGCTGCCAGTAAAAAATATGGAATTGGATTGGATAGCATCGAAAATGTGTTTTTTATGCCGCATCATCCCGATAGTTTAAAATCTAAAACTTACCAACCTCGTCGCTTAGGGATAGCTTTGGGGAATATGGTAAAAATTACAGGCGCATATTGTAGAAAAGTGTCGTCTTGGCAAATGGGTATGATGATTAATCACGAAATCGGTCACAACTTTGGCTTGTCGCACGAGTGGATTAAAAACGACGGCTGCGACGATACGCCGCCTAATCCGAAGTGCTATAATAAGAATGACGGTCTAGAATGTGATAGTCTGGCAAGCAATAATTTTATGGGGTATAATCTCTATGAAGATGCTTGGACGCCGCAACAAATTGGTAAAATACATGGCAATATATCGCGAAAAAAAGGACGTGGACGGAAGTTTATCATTCCAGATTGGTGTAAATTGGACGAGACTTTGTCGATTGATATTAAAGAAGATATCGTTTGGTCGGGCGAGGTGGATTTGTATGGACATTTGACGATAGAAGAGGGGTCAAGCTTAGAAATCAAATGCCGAGTCTCTTTGCCAAAAGGCGCAAAAATTATCGTCGAGCCGGGCGCGAAATTAATCTTAAATAATGCTTGGTTGCACAACGATTGCGGTGAGGAATGGCAAGGGATTGAAGTACAAGAGCTAGCAAAAATAGTTGGAGAAGTCGTGATGATGGGAACTGCGAAAGTGGAGAATGCCGCGAATTGGGCGCTTGATTAATGTTTTAGAGCATGGAGCGTTCTCAACGCTCCATGCTCTATTCAAACTACTTCCCAAACGCTTTTTCCAATCCTTTTTTCGCTAATAAAACATCATACATCGCCTGTATTCTATTCCGCTGCACATCGTATAAGAGTTGTTCTGCTTGAATCAATTCCACACTTGACCCAACGCCTTCCTTGTATTTAATAACTGCTGTATCGTAAATATCTTGCGCCAAATCCAAAGTATAATCTTCATCTGCCAATCGTTCTGTCGCATTCAAATACGCTGTTTTTGCATTTTCAACTTCTAAATATATGCCGCGTTCCAGGTCATTCATTTGCAAATTAGCTTTTTCTAAATCCAATTGCGCCCGCTGAATTTGTCCTTTTTTCATAAATCCATCAAAAATCGGCATCACCAATCGTGCGCCCACCAAAGAATTAGGAAACCAGAATCCTTCGTTGAGTTTGTTGCCCTGCCAAGCCTGTTGATACGAACCAAATAATCGAAGAGAAGGCAAATATCCAGCTTTGTATCGTTTGATATTTAATTCGTTGAGTTCAATGCCCATCTGCGCCGTTTGGTATTCTGGACGAGTCTTGACATCCAAAGTTTGCGTCAGTTCCTCAGGGACTGCTGCGGTATAAATGGCTTCCAAATCATCGGCAATTGCCAATTCTTCCGACATCGGATAGCCCAAAGTAAATTTCAAAGAATTGACGACCATTTCTTTTTGCCGCTGCAAACTTTTCTTTTGTGTAATCAAGGTCGCCAAAGATAATTCCAAACGGGTTATATCCAAAACCTCTACAAAACCTTCTTTATAAATCGCTCTCGTTTCTTTTAATAACTGCTCCGTCGTTTTGATATTTTTATCTAAATTCTTCAAGTTTTCTTCAATAATCAATGCGGGCAAATAAGCATCTATCACCGCATCTCTGACATTTTTCTCGACTGCTGCCAATTCTTTTTGACGAAAATCTCGAAACAATCGCGCCGCTTTTAATCCATAAAAATAAGTGCCATCTAACGCCAACCATTCTGCATTTAATCCAACATTGAAACTTTGTCGCAGCGCAAAAGTCAATTCTAAGAATTCTCCATCTCGCCCATTCACGGGGTCAAAATTTTTCTCTGGAACAACTTGTTTTGGAATTTGCAAATAGTAATTATAATCTGTCCCGAACCGAACTTGCGGCAAACCAATCGCCTTGTTTTCAATAATTTGTCCTTCCGCATCCGCAATGTTTAAGTTGGCATTGCGCAAGGAAGAGCTATTTTTTTGAGCATAGAGGAGTGCATCATCAAGCGACATTTCTTGTCCTAGAACAGTGTTTATATTTAGGAGAAAAGAGAAAAAGAGAAAAAGGTTGATTGATTTCATTTTGGAAAATTTAATTTCAAAATTGCAAAGATATTTTATAAAAACGATGTGGAGTATTACCAATCGAAGGATAGTCTTCTTTTGACAGTTTTTTGATAGAACGTTTAGTTTGTGTGCCTAATTTCAACTAAACCTTAGTATAAACGTTTTCAAAATAAAAAACTAATCATGGCAGCAAAAAAAAAATCAAGATATTATCAATAGCGAAACACCTATTCTATTGGATTTTCATGCGACTTGGTGTGGTCCGTGCAAGGCGATGGCTCCGATTTTGCAAGATTTGAAAAATGAAATGGGACAGCAAGGTAAAATTATCAAAATTGATATTGACAAGAATCAAAAATTGGCGACAACAATGAAGGTTCGTGGCGTTCCGACTTTTATGGTGTATCAAAAAGGGAAACTATTGTGGCGGGCGTCGGGCATGGTTTCTAAGAATGATTTGAGAGGGGCGTTGAAGGTTGCGTAATCTTGTTGCAAAATTTTTAAAGATGAAGCATCATTTTTAGAAAGGGATGCTTCATCTTTAAATTCAAATTATTGACGCTACTATTATTTTTGCACCACCAATTTTTTCCAAATAGGTGTATTTCTGGCTTCTGAAAATTCCATTTTTACTAAATAAATACCTGGTTCAAAAAGCTCTTCTCCTAAGGAAAATTTAGCATTATTTATATTTTTTTGCTGGTAAATCATTTGTCCATTTAAGTTTACAATTGATAAATCAAAAGCACTTGGCAAGTTGAATATTTCGACAGTAACACCTGCTGAGGTCGGATTTGGAAATACATTCAACTTAAAATTAGCGTCAAAATCATCCGTATTCGAAATTGCATCGCAAAAAATATCATGTAAAAATACGGACGAAGATTGAATGACTTGGTCTTGATATTCTGCTGCATTATTTCCGAAAAAGCTAACGTGACCATCACTATTTTCAATGGTAATTAGTTCGTTATTTAGACCAGCCGCATCTGCAAAGTTTTTTATAGTTGCGCTTCCTTCCAAGTAATTTCCAAAAGGAAAAGCCGAAGAAAATCCATTTCCATAAGGTACTACACCATCATTGTCATCGTGAACGCTAAATAGCGGCGGATCGTTATCATCCACCCATTTTGCTTCTTTTAGTGCACCCGAATAATTTAAAACGCCTTGCACTGCCGATGAGTATTGCGTATTGGTGCTACTATTGCCAGGGAAGCCACCCAAATCATTGATAATATTTAAAATCGGTGCTTGGATGTCATCTTCAGCATCAACGTATCCGATGTGAGATGCCATAATTCCACCTGCCGAAATTCCGCCAGCAAAGATTAAATCTACATCAATTTTGTAAGCATTATCGGTCGCGGCATCTTCTCGAAAAAAGCGAACGGCTGCTTTCATGTCAGACATTGCAGCAATCACAACCTCTGTAATTTTTAAAGAATCAAAGACAAACGCATCCAGCAAGCGGTAGTCAATTGTTGCGGTTACAAAGCCACGTCGCGCAAATTCCTCACAAAGAAAATCCATATTTTCTCGACTTCCTGCGACAAAACTACCACCGTGGGCAAGTACAATGACGGGACGCGTTTCTGCATCATCACCTGTTGGTTCATAAATGTCCATAAAGAGCTCTTGGAAATTACCACCAATTGTAGTATTTTCACCAAATTTTATATTGGAGGTTTTAGTGAAATTATCAAAAGTTTCATTCAAATATCGTTCGCCATTGCAAGTTGGATGTTGCTGTGCAAAACTGATAAAAGAAGTAAAAAAAATAAGAAATACTGTTGTAAATATTTTTTGCATTAGTTGAGTATTATGTGGTGTGATTAAAATGTAAATTTCGCAAAAAGAAAAGGGTTTAACAAATATTTTTTTAGCTTTTGAAAATTATTTCGAAATAGTCTTTATTAAGTTAGTAACTATTTCAATTTTTTTGCGTCTAAAAAATAACCACCGGTTAAATAAGCAACAAAACTATAAAACAGCATTAATTTTTTTAATTAAAACATTACGAAAAATGGAACAGTACTTTGATTTAGAACAATTTAGTCAATTAGTAACAGAGTATACTCCAAGAGTAATAGGAGCTGTTTTGACCTTAATTATTGGATTTTGGATAGCAAGGGTAGTAACTGGTTGGGTCAAGAAAGTGTTAGCAAAAAGAGGTGTTGACGAAACGGTTAGACCTTTCTTAGCATCGCTTGTCAATGTGGCTATTAAGGTTATGGTCTTAATTGCAGTGGCTGGAATGTTTGGCATTGAAACTACTTCTTTCGTCGCTATTTTTGGTGCTTTAGCTTTTGCAATCGGCATGGCTTTACAAGGAAGTTTGGGACATTTTGCTAGTGGTATTTTATTGTTGAGTTTCAAACCTTACGAAGTAGGTGATTTGGTAACAATTGGCGGTGGGGAGACAGGAACTGTCAAAGAGATTCAAATTTTCAACACGGTATTGGCGACTTTAGATAACAAGCGAATTATTGTTCCTAACGGTGTAGTAACTAGCAATATTATGACTAATATTTCTGGTCAAGGTGAGATTGGGGTTGAGTTGACTTTCGGTATTGGTTATAATGATGATATTGATAAAGCACGCCGGGTTATTCTGGAAGTTGGCAAGTCTTGTCGGCATATTTTGGATAGTCCTGCACAGGATGTTTTTGTAGCGGAATTGGCGGATAGTTCAGTTAACTTGGCAACTCGTCCATTCGTAAAAAGCGAACATTACTGGGATACATTCTTTTACATGCAAGAAAATGTAAAGAAAGCATTTGATAAAGAAGGTATCAGTATTCCATTTCCACAAATGGATGTGCATACAGACAGTTAAGAATTAACAATGTGTAATGAGTAATTGAAAGCGGTTTTTAATTGTATATTGCGGTTTTTTAATTGCACATTGTACATTGTTCATTGTTAATTGTCTTATGCAGACGTACTTAAGAATATTAAAATTTGCCCATCCTTACCGCCTTTTTGTACCGCAATATGCTGTACTCATTACTTTATCTATTATTTTTGGCTTAGTCAATTTTGCACTTTTTATACCTTTATTAGATACCTTATTTAATTCAGTTGAAAAAGTAGCAATGCCCGAAAATCCGACGTTCAGTTTCGGATTGGACTATTTTAAAGCCAAATTCAATTACGTTTTTCAAAGCATTATTCAGGAAAGTGGACAGATAGCAGCCTTGCGATTTGTGTGTATTGCAGCAGTTATTTCGGTTGTATTGAAGAATATTTTTCGTTATTTGGCGATGATGATTTTAGCAATTGTTCGGACGGGAGTGATTAAAAATTTGCGGGATACGTTGTATCAAAAGTTGATTCAAATGCACACGGGCTATTTTAAAAATAATAAAAAGGGAGATTTGATGTCGCGGGTGATGAGTGATGTGCAGGAGATTGAAAACTCAGTAGTTAATACATTTACGGTTATTTTCAGAGAACCGTTTACTATTATTTTTTCTTTTGTTTTGTTATTTTTAATGTCTTGGCAATTGACAGCATTTACTTTAATTATTTTACCAATTTCTGCATTAATCATTTCAACGATTGTCAAAAAATTAAAGAAGCACGCTGAGCAATCACAACAAGCGATGGGTAGTATTTTGGGAACGGTAGAGGAGACGATTACGGGAATAAAAGTGATTAAAGCGTTCAATGCCGAGGATAGTCAACAGCAAAAATTTCAAGCTAAAACCAAGTGGTATTCTGATGCGCTGAAGCAAATGTTGTTTCGACAATACTCTGCCTCACCCGTATCAGAAACGTTGAGTGTGACTGTTGTTGCAGGAATCATGCTGTATGGTGGGTCACTGGTATTGCAAGATGATTTTGATTTGACGGCGAGTGAATTTATCACGTATATCATTGTTTTTTCACAAATTTTATCACCTGCCAAAGCTATTTCGACAGCTATTGGAAATATTCAACGAGGCTTGGTGGCGGGGGAGCGTATTTTTGAAATCATGGATGCCGAACGCCCAATTCAAGATGCGCCGAATGCAAAAACGTTGGCTACTTTTGAAAAAGAAATTGAGTTTAAAAATGTCGATTTTACTTTTGAAGACGGTAAGCAGGTTTTAAAAAACATCAATTTTAAAATTCCGAAAGGGAAATATATCGCGCTTATTGGGCCGTCAGGTGGTGGGAAATCTACGTTGTCCGATATGATTCCGCGTTTTCACAATCCATCAAAAGGGGCGATTTTATTGGACGGGCATGATTTGCGAGATTTAAAAGCGGCCTCAATTCGTCAATTTTTGGGCGTTGTCACGCAAGAATCCATTCTATTCAATGACACCATATATAATAACATCGCGTTTGGTTGCGAGGATGTATCTGAAGAATCAGTTTTCCAAGCGGCTAAAATTGCTCACGCCCACGAATTCATTATCGAAACGGAACATGGCTATCAAACTCCTGTAGGTGACCAAGGTTTAAAGCTCTCGGGCGGACAACGACAACGTCTCACAATTGCCCGCGCGATACTTCATAATCCTGAAATTTTAATTCTCGACGAAGCCACTTCTGCCTTAGATTCGGAGTCGGAAAAGTTGGTGCAAGACGCTTTACAGAAGCTACTGAAAGGTCGAACTTCCTTAGTTATCGCGCACCGTTTGAGCACCATTCAACATGCCGATGAAATATTGGTCATTCAGCAAGGGGAGATTATTGAACGTGGGACACATGCAGAGCTGCTTGATGTTGAAGGTGGCTTGTATCAAAAATTGAGTTTGATGCAATAAAAGGGTTATGTGTTAAAGTATTCGAGTATTAATGTGGTGGATATGAACACGTAAACACCCAAATACACTTTAGCAGCTATTTGATACTTTTTTTTATCAAAAGATAGTTCGCATTTTCCAGTCTGCTAATTGCCGACAAAGGCGCATTCCTATCGTTAAATTCACGTGTAATTAACTTACTGTCATTATTTTTGTAGAATAAAAATAGAATATTTTAGTTTTAAACATACAGCAAAAAAGAGGAAATTATTTAAATCAGCCTCATTTGTAAGATACACGAAAATCAAAAAAGAATGGATACCACCTATCATTTCATGGTAGATTTTACGCTACCTCAAGTATTGTCAGAAGAATTTATGGATTTAGTTCCAATGCAACGAACGGAAGTTGACTTGTTATTAGCCGAAGGGACGCTTGTCAATTATATGCTTGCCTTGAAGGACGCCAAATTATGGGCGGTCTTTAATGCCAATTCTGAATACGAAGTCATGCAGATGATTGCAGAATTGCCGTTGACGAATTTCATGGAAGTAAAAATTAGTCAATTGACGATGCACAATACGCCACAGGAGGCGATGCCTGTTTTTTCTCTGAATTAGTTTCTTAGAGGTAAGAACCCTTTGTTGTTAGAAGTCAGAGGTCAGAAAACGCAGGGTTTTCTGACCTCTGACTATATGATGGACTGACTTCTGAACTTTGCTACATTCTTCTGCCTTTCGGTTAAAAGAAAGTTAAACTCCTTTTCATTTTGCCTATTCTTTCCCTTTTTCCACTCTTTTAAGTAGAAACCAGAAATGGCTTTTAAAAATCGAAAATCTTAAAAAGTCATTAAATGCTATTTAAATTATCAAAAAGGCTGCAATAAAATGCTAATTTTGCAGTCTATTAAAAGAGTCAATTTTTTTGACTAAAAAACTAATTTCTTAACGTCTTTAGGTTAAGTAGGTAATCTCAAATAATTGATACTTTTAGACCCGACTGTTTTCCGTTTAAGAAAATAAAAAATCATTGAATAAAACGATTTTTTTTAAACTCCTTAAATAAAAAATATCCTCTGTCAAAAGTGTTGATTATTTAAAGTCACCTAACTTATTGGAAAATATTTTTAAAAGTAATTTCCAGAATTGAAGGTTTTGACAAAAATACCATGCACCAACTAGGTATTAAATTAGGATGTCAAAGACCTTTCCTAAGATTAATTTAAAACAAAAAAAAATGATGAATAATCAAACCATTATTTCCCTGTTGAAAAAATCAATTTTCACTTTATCTTTAGTTGTATTGTTTGCAATGACTGCAGATGCACAGCGAATCGCATATGTAGATGTTACTGAAATCTTGGAAAGTATCGAGGAGTATCAAGATGCACAAGCGGAGTTGGATAAGGTGGCAGCGACTTGGAGACAAGAAATAGCAGGAAAATACGATGAAATCAAAGGTAAATACAACCAATACCAAGCAGAACAAGTCCTTTTAAGTGACGATGCGCGTAAGCAGAAGGAAGAGGAGATTATGAACATGGAGACGGATGTGCGCGAATTGCAAAAACAACGCTTTGGACCAGACGGTTCTTTGTTTCAAAAGCGTAAAGAATTGGTGCAACCGATTCAGGAGCAAGTGTATGGTGCTATCGAAGATTATGCGAAAGAGCGGGGATTTGATTTTATTTTCGATAAAGGGGGTGCTGCGGGTATCATCTTTTCGAATGAAGAATATGACAAAACAGGTGATATTTTAAAAAAGTTGGCAAGAGGATAATTTTTCCAACGAATGACATTTTAGTAATGCTAAGTACCTGGACACAATTAATCGAACATCTAAAAAGTATCTTTTCCCGTTATTTTTCTCTAAAAAATACTTTAATAAAGGGATTATTTAAGAATTTTTTAGAGAAAACTAACAAAAAAATCTTACTCCTTTGATTGTTCGATTATTTATGTCCAGGTACTTAAAAGGATGAATTCATGATTTAATAATTATTGTTTTGGTTTTAGTTCTTAGTCTTAAAATAGGAGTTATCTATACATAATGACTGTTTTTAAAACTGAAAAATAAGAGAAAAAGAATTACTTGAAAAATCGAGAAATTATTTTTTTATCTTTATTATAGTCTATAAATGCTTATTCTATGGGCAAAAAAGGTATTTTTGCGCACAATTTTGAAAAACCACACCGAAAATTGGGAGTATTCTATTGAGGTTGAATTATAAACTCCTCGTTTTTAGAAAAAAATTAAACAATTATTTAAAACAGATTATGATGATAAAATTCATTAAAACGGGTAGCTTAATGTTGGCGTTTCTATTCGTTGTTGGAACGGCACAAGCACAGAAATTTGGCTATGTAAATTCAGGTGAAATCTTGACTGGTATGCCTGCTGTGAAGCAAATGCAATCTAACTTAGAAGGCTTTGGAAAAATTTTGGAAAAAGAAATTCAGCAAATGGTAACTGACTTTCAAGCCAAGCAACAAAAAGCGTCACAAGAGGAGCAGGCAGGTAATTTATCGCCGGCAGCTAAGGACGCATTGTTGAAAGAATTGCAGGGGAAAGAGCAAGAAATCTTGAAATACCAGCAGGAAAGTCAGCAAAAATTGGCAGAAAAAGAGCAGGAATTATTACAGCCAATTTTGGATAAAGTAAATACTGCTATTACTGATGTGGCAAAAGAAGATGGTTACCAATTTATCTTTGATTTGCAATCTGGTGTCTTGCTTTACTACAAAGCAGAATCAGATGTGACGGCTAAAGTGAAGGCTAAATTGGGTCTTTAATAGCGGCATATGGTTGACGGCGCACAGTTGACGGGCGCAGTCATTTGAAGAAAAGCGAAACTTGTTTAGAGTTTCGCTTTTTTTTGGTTTAAAATGAACTAATTTTGCCTTTGAAAAAGAAAATCAAATAATTTATTCGTGCTGCTTCCGTGAATCGTGAGCTGTTTTTAAATTTGCGCCATGACGACAACTGAATTAAAAAAAGACATTCGACAAATTTCTTTGCAGGAATTACAGGATATTTTTGTGGGAATAGGGGAGAAGAAATTTCGCGCTAAGCAAGTCTATGAATGGCTGTGGAAAAAAAGTGCGCAGTCTTTTGAGGAGATGACGAACTTATCAAAGCCTTTGCGCGAGTATTTGATGGAGCATTTTGTCATCAACGTGATTTCGGAAGATAAGGTACAGCGGAGTTTGGATGGGACGATTAAATCGCGATTTCGATTGCATGATGGGCATTTGATTGAGTCGGTGTTGATTCCCGTGCCGACAGATAAACGGTTTACGGTTTGTGTATCGTCGCAAGTAGGCTGTAGTTTGGCTTGTAAGTTTTGCGCAACGGGGAAGATGAAACGTCTCCGAAATTTGGATGGCGCAGAGATTTATGACCAAGTCGCTCGCGTGAACGAACAAGCACTCGAGACCTTTGACCACCCGTTGACGAACATCGTTTATATGGGCATGGGCGAACCGCTTTTAGCCTATAAAAGTGTATTGCAAAGTATTGAATATATCACGTCTTCTGAAGGCTTAGGGATGTCTCCACGCCGCATCACGGTGAGTACGGCGGGTATTGCGAAGATGATTAAAAAATTGGCAGATGACCAGCCCAAAGTTAAATTAGCCATTTCGTTGCACGCCGCAGACGATGTTAAGCGGAATGAAATTATGCCCATCAATGAGCAGAATAACCTCGCTGTTTTGATGGAATCGTTAGAATACTATTCAGAAAAAACGGGCAACCGAATTAGCTACGAATACATTACTTTTGAAAATTTCAATGACTCTTTAGAAGATGCTGCGAACTTGGTGAAGCTCTGCAAACGTTTCCCTGTGATGGTTAATATCATCGAATACAACCCGATTGAAGGTGTCACCTTTACGAAGTCTTCAGCGGGCGCGATTGACCAATTTGCGCAGTATTTACGAGATAGAGATATTATGGTGACGGTGCGGCGAAGTCGAGGGAAAGATATTGATGCGGCTTGTGGGCAGTTGGCGAATAAAGGGTAAAATGGTAGACGGTGCACGGAGGTTTACGAAGTTACCAATTTTTATATTTTCATAAAATAAAAAAGCATCCTTTCATAACGAGAGGATGCTTTTTTTATAATAGAATCTTATATTTTTAATCAATCAAGACTTTCTTAACCGCCACACCTCTATCCGTCCACACTTTCACCAAGTGCACGCCTTTCTCCAAGTCTTGAATAGCTAAAGTTACTTTTTGTCCTTGTATTTCCTGCAGCATCAATCGCTGCCCAACCGTATTGTAAACTTCCACTCGCTCTCCCGTTAAATCACCCAAATCAATCGTTAAGGCATCCGTTGCTGGATTTGGATAGATGCTTACTTTATCAGAGATAAATTGCTCATTGGTCGCGGTGGTATTGAAAGTATTTACGACAGTCATTTCTGCGACAACTGGAATTTCAAGGGCTTTGATAGCACCGTTTTCACCGATGGCAGTGATGCCTTCGAGGGAGATTTTGATAGGAGTGTAGGTTTCAGTACGACCACCAATAATGTCACTGACAATAATAATTTGCAATGTACCAATCTCTCCAGCCCCTGAAGCACTTCCCCATTTTTTTGCAAACCCTACATCAAATTTCCCTTCAGCGGGTCTATCATAAGGCATCCAAATAATTTCATTGGTGTTGCCAAAAAAGGAATTATCGTGATAATCAAATTCTGGTGAACCTTCTTGTACCAAATCTTCTGGATAGTTCATTACCAAAGAAAATCCTTTTAAATTATCAATTGGATTGATTGGATTGGCAACCATCAATTTAGCTTCAATTGTAAAGAACGAAGGTGAATCTTCATCTAAATAAATGGTGTCTTGTGTGAATTCTAACCAAATTTCTGGCGCACCTGCTTCCGTTACGCTAATGATATTATCAGCAGGCGTATAATTTATTTCAATCCCTTCCAAATCTAACTCATTGATATAGCCATCTCCGTTACAATCTAAATGTTTGTAATCTATCCCATTAATCGTTTGTTCATTCCAATTTGGGGAATAAGCTGCATCCCAATCAAATCCACTATCATTTCGCGCTGGTCCCGATGTTCCATAACCCAGACTAATATTTAATAAATCATATACATTCGCTACTCCATTTCCATCGGCATCTCCTGGATAAACACAATCCGTATAATCACAGATAGTGCTGGCATCACCATAAAAAATTTCTTCATTACAATAAGTAGATTCACAATCAGGGTATTCAGAAACGGTCAAGCAAATGGTATGAAAACCAAAATCATTTAAGGTCCAAGTCACTTGCTCACTAGTAGGTGGAATAATAACACCGTCAACGGACCATACTCTCGTATAGTTTCCATCATCTTCATGAAGTAAAGTAACCGTCTCCCCTAATACATTAGCTGAAAATGATGCATTGCATTGCCCGATTAAATTCCAATTAAAAACTAGAACAATAGCACTTATTAAACTGTATCTGATATAAATTATTTTTAACATAAATTCAGTGTCTTTGTCGGATTCCATCCAACACAGTACAAATATGCTAACTTTTTTTGGTTTGCAAAATAACAAAAGACTATATTTGTACTAATAAAGTGGAGTAGTTACTTAATTTATTCTATTGATAATCAGTTTAATAGGGTGTTTTAAATTAAATATTGTTACAAAATGGTTGAAATGAAAAATAATAAATTGGTTACATTATTATACTCTTTTTCCAAATTTGAGCTAATTCAGTTTAAAAAATACCTAATTTCTCCGTTTTTTAATGAACACAAGCATCTTATTCGATTATTTGAATTCATTCACAAACGAATCCTTAAAAATGCTAAAAAAACAGCTTTTGATAAAAAAGTTATTTGGAAATTCTTGTTTGGCGATAAGCCTTATAAAGATGTACAGATGCGGCGATTGTTCTCTGATTTAAATCAATTAGTAAATGGTTTTTTAGCCTATCACGAATACCAAAAATCGCCTGCGTTGGAATCCATTTTTCTAATGAATTCCCTACAATATTCAGAGTTAGACAAACAATTTGAAGGGGCTTTTCGATTGGCTAATTTGCAACAGGAAAAATCTGAAAAGCGCAATACTGATTTTCATTTTCATCAGTTTTTAATTGAAAAAAGTTATCATGAACATATCGAATTTAAAGGGTTGAAAAATTTGACTTTTGAGCATTTAGAATCAGCAGATTATCAATTAGACTGCTTTTATATTACTCAAAAATTAAAGCATTATTGTGATTCATTAGGTTATGATAATTTTTTATCAAAAAAAGTTGATATTCATTTCTTTTCAAGCTTTCTTTCTGATATTGAAAATTCCAATTTTATAAATGAGGCTTCTATAAAATCGTATTTTTTAGTCAGTAAAATGTTGTTACATCCAGATGATGAGTTATATTTTCATGAGCTAAAGAATTTTCTTTTGAAAAATCAGAATCTTTTTGAAAAAAGTGAACTAACAATATTTTATACGCATTTAATTAATTTCTGCATTGATAAGAAAATCAATATTGGAAACTCTGATTTTTATAAGAATCTTTTTGAAATTTATAAGGATACATTAATTCGTGAAATAATTTTTGTTAATAATGAAATAACACTTAATCATTACAAAAACATTATTACTGTCGGTGTACATATCAAAGAATTTGAATGGGTTGAAAATTTCATTCAAAATTATACGCCTAAACTGCCTAAGAATCACCAGGAAAATGCACTTACCTATAACCTTGCAAAAGTTTTTTTTTCTAAAAAGGACTATCTAAAAGTCATCGAACAACTCCGTGAAGTTGAATACAAAACTCTTATTTATGCTCTCGGGGGCAAACTCATGCTTCTCAAAACCTATTACGAACTCAATGAAATTGCTGCTCTTGACTCCCTCATCGACAGCTTCCGCATCTACCTACGGCGCAATCGCACGATTTCTAAAGATGTGCGACAACAGTATATGAATGTTTTGCGGTTTGTGAAAAAACTATCGGGATTGGCGCCTTATGATAAAGCGGGATTGGCAAAAGTGACGAAAGAAATCCATGCGTGTAAGGCCTTGGCGGATAAGAATTGGATATTGGAGAAGGTGGGGGAGTTTTAGGACGGTGGACTTCAGTCCACCACGTATAAGTCCTTGGTTTTTTACTAGATTTGTGTATTGTTTTACTTGGTGGACTGAAGTCCACCGTCCTGTAAAAGTCAAATTCTGTTTTAATGAAAAAAATAAGGGTGTTACCGTGAAGTAACACCCTTAATTAAACGGATTCATCCGTACGCCGAAAACTGTGAGCCGTCTTAAATATGCAACGCCCGATTCCCCGTCGCCGCCAAACTTGCCTCCTTCATTGCTTCCGTAAACGTCGGATGCGCATGAGACATCCGAGAAATATCCTCTGCCGAAGCTCGGAACTCCATTGCAACCACTGCCTCCGCAATCATATCCGCAGCCCGTGCACCTACCATGTGTACGCCAAGGATTTCGTCGGTTTCTGCATGAGCCAACACTTTTACCATACCATCCGTATCGGTACTAGCACGAGCACGACCGAGCGCTTTAAATGGGAATTTTCCTGCCTTATACGGTATTCCTGCTTCTTTTAATTGTCCTTCTGTTTGTCCAACAGCGGCAACTTCTGGCCAAGTATAAACAACACCTGGAATCAAATTATAATTGATATGCGGTTTCTGTCCTGCCATAGTTTCGGCAACAAAAACACCTTCCTCTTCTGCTTTGTGTGCCAACATCGCGCCTTTGACGACATCGCCAATTGCGTAGATATTTGAAACACTGGTTTGTAAGTGGTCGTTCGTTTCGATGCGCCCGCGCTTGTCAGTAGTGATACCGACGTTTTCCAAACCTAATTTATCCGTATAAGCGTGACGACCAATCGAAATCAAGCAATAATCTGCTTTCAATTCAATTTTTTCTTCGCTATCCCGTTTAGCAACTTGAACAGTTACGCTGGTTTTGGTCGCTTTCACGGTTTCGACAGCATGTTTCAAATGAAACTTAACGCCCAACTTCTTCATTGACCGCATCAATTCTTTGCTGCAATCTTTGTCCATTGTTCCGATGATTCTATCGCCGAATTCAACAACTTCCACCTCCGTTCCCAATCGTGCATACACAGAACCCAGTTCCAAACCAATCACCCCGCCACCAATCACGACCATGCGCTTCGGCACTTTTTTGATATTCAAGGCTTCTGTACTGGTAATCACGCGATTTTTATCATAATTAAATGCTGCTGGCGCAATTGGTTTCGAGCCTGTCGCAATAATTACTTTATCGGTTTCCACTTCTTCCGTCGAACCATCGTCTTTTGCAACACTAATTTTATTCGCATTGACAAAGCTTCCATGTCCGTGAATAACGTCGATTTTATTCTTTTTCATCAAAAACGCGATTCCGTTCACATTATCAGTTACTACTTGGTCTTTGCGAGCAATCATCTGTGGCATATCGACTTTCAAATTAGATAGCTTAATACCATGCAATTCAAATTTTTCGTGTGCATTGTGATAATGTTCCGAAGAATCAAGTAAGGCTTTCGAAGGAATACAGCCTACATTCAAACATGTACCACCAAGCGTCGGGTAGCGTTCGATAATCGCTGTTTTCATGCCCAATTGAGCACATCGAATAGCGGCTACATATCCGCCAGGTCCAGAACCAATGACTGTTACGTCGTATTTCATCTTTCTAAGTATATTGGTGTATTAAGTAACGCGTACTAATTAATTAGGTAATTTTTAAACATCTTTTTCCTCTATTTTCCTTTAAAAAAGACTTCAATAAAAGGCTTATTCAAGCCTTTTTAAAGAAAACTATCGAAAAAATCTTGTCTAAAAATTTTACCTGATTAATCACTACGTGTTACTTAGTATAGTCGGTGTATTGGTTTGTTCCAGCAGATTAGTACTGTTACAAAATTTCCAATTTTTCAAAATCCAGTTTTAGCTGGCATCTCCACCATTATTATCGTTTCCTTTCGGCTTACCGCCGCGTCGATTCTTGTTACTCTTACTTTTGTTTTTCTTTTTATTCAGTAATGCCAATTTAGCTGCATTTCCAGCAGTTTTATCAACAACTGGTTTGTCAGCAGGTTTTGGTGCTACTGGCTTATCGACTGTCTTGTTAACAACTGGTTTTGCTGTTGGTTTATCAATAGGCTTATTAGTTGGCTTTTGTTGATTCGCTGACTTATTGGTCTGCTGACTTGCAGGTTTATTGCCCGTTTTATCGACTGGCTTATCAGTCGGTCTTGGTTTGCCTTGATTAGTTGGCTTATTGGCCGATTTATCACCCTGCTGATTGTCAGGTTTATTTGCTGGTCTACTACCTTGCGGTCGCTTATTTCTTGGCTTATCAGTTGTCGGTTTGTCCCCTTCGTTAGCAGGTTTTTGACTACGACCACGACGGTTGTTTGGTCTATTATCGTCTGGTTTTGGTCCCGTTTTGCGGTCGTCATTTCTGCGATTGCTTGGCTTTCTATCGTCTGTTTTTTTAGCATCAGGACGTCTATTATCTGGACGGTTGCTATCTGGACGTTTAGTATCCGAGCGTTTGTTGTCTGGACGATTCGGTCGATTATTTCGATTGCCTCTGCTACGTCCTCGACCACGACCACGACGACGTTCTTCTGGCGGCAATTCAATTACATCATTAACGCTTTCAAAATCCAATTCCACTGGTGCTGCTTCTGGGACAATTTGCATACTCATCAAATCCAATGGAAATTCTTCTCTGGCATTCATTGCCTTAATTTTCTTCACCTGCTCCACTTCTAATGGATAAAATTTACCCAAACGTCCGTCTTTATGATAAGCAAAATACATGATGCCCTTGAAAATATCGGTTTTCACTAAATTGGCAATTCCCGCTTGTGTTTTCAATCTATCGGTATTCTTTGGAAACGCTTTCAACGCATCCATATAAGAATCTAATTCAAAATTTAAACAACATTTCAAACGTCCACACTGACCGGACAGTTTGGCTTGATTAATCGCCAAATTTTGATACCGCGCCGCTGCCGTTGAAACGGATTTAAAATCACTCAACCAAGTCGAACAACACAATTCTCGTCCACAAGAACCAATACCACCAATTTTTGCTGACTCTTGTCGTGCGCCAATCTGCCGCATTTCGACTTTTACTTTAAAATCTTTGGCAAAATGTCGAATCAATTCCCGGAAATCAATTCGTCCTTCAGCGGTATAATAAAAAGTAGCTTTACGATTATCGCCCTGAAATTCGACATCTCCTACTTTCATATCAACGTCTAAAGATCGCGCAATCGCCCGTGCTCGAATCATCGTCGGAATCTCCTGCGAACGTGCGTAATCTAGCTTTTCCAAATCTCGCTGATTCGCGTGTCGCAATACTTTATGAACGACATGGTCCTCTTTTGCTCGCTTCTTTTTCATTTGCAAACGAACCAAATCGCCTGACAATGAAATTCGTCCAACATCGTAACCATTTTGTCCTTCGACCACAATCATATCGCCCGTCACCGCATTCAAATGCCGTTGATTGATATAAAATCCTTTCCGCGAGCCATTTTTAAAACTCACTTCTACTAAATCAAATGGATTGACATCGACAACTTCTTGAGTCGCCAACCAATCGAAGGTATTTAGTCGGTTACAACCACTCGTCCCACAGCTTCCATTGCTGCGACAGCCTTGCGGCGTACCGTCTTTACTTTTTACAGAACATCCTGCACATCCCATTTTATTAATGTTTGATGTTTAATGTTTAAGGGTTAATGTTAGACGCGAGTTGCATTAAACATTAATCCCTAACCATTAATCATTTAGGCCCTTTCGTTTTAAAATCTGGTTCAACTGAATCGAAGTGTCTAAAAATAAGACCTTTGGATTCGCATTTCGCTCCACGAAGTAGGCGCAATCGGTAAATAATTTTACAATTTTTTCTATTTGATCAAACTCAATAACTTTAGTCAAGTTTTGAGCCGTACTTAATTCTTTGCCTTGAAGATGGGCGTTTTTATCATCGCCTGTCATTTTTAAAGCCATGTATTCCCGCATAAAATGGAGTCCGTATTTCAAAAATTGCTTTTGATTCTCCCGACCCAATTTTGCGAAGACTTCTACCCATTTAAATAAATCGACCCCATTGCCGATATAACATTTGCGCAACCAATCTAAAAATAAATTAGCGTTGTCATTGTCCATGCTTTCGGACATTTTCAAGGCTTCATTCAAATTCCCATCTGATAATGGTGCGATAGATTGTGCTTTTTCAACAGCAACTTCTGCCAACTTAACTAAGCCTTCCACAATCTCCTCATCTTGTAATTGATTGATTTTGACCAATTGACAACGCGACAAAATGGTATTTAAAATCAATTCCTGCTTTTCGGCAACAAGAATAAAATGGGTATCTTCTGGTGGTTCTTCAATTAATTTCAACAGCCGATTTCCTTCATTACCCAAATATTCGGGCAACCACATTATCAAAAATTTCTTGCTGCTTTCAAACGTTTTTAAACTTAGCTTTTTGACAATATTTGTGCATTCATCTTTCGTAATATTACCCTGTTTATTCTCCGCCCCAATCGACTGTAACCAATGATTGATGTCCAAATAAGGATTCTCCTTCATCGCCTTCCGCCACTCTGGTAAAAACACATCGCTCGTCACTTTGCTACCCACCGTAGGAAAGGAATAATGCACATCAGGATGAATATATTTGCTAGCTTTTCCGCACGAAGCGCACTGTCCACAAGCATCGCCATCGACTTTGTTCTGACATAAAATATACTGAGAAAAAGCCATTGCCAATGCCAATTTGCCGCAACCTTCTGGGCCAAGAAACAACAAGGCATGAGGAATCCTGTCGCCTTCCGTCATGAAACGAAGCGAGTCTTTAACTTTGGATTGTCCTATGACTTTTTTAAATGACAAATCTTAGACGGTTGACGGCTGACGGCCCACGGGCTGTCGAGCAATGAAATAATTGCTACTTTTGAAAGGAAAATATCAACAGAAGGTAGGATTCTATAGGATGGCGGACTAAAGTCCACCATTGTAAGTTGACAATCAAAACATTCGAGTGTACTGAAGTCCACCGTCCTATCAGACGAATTACTTACTAATATATTTTACAATAACATCATCAATCGGGCTGACGCCAGAAGGGAAAAAACTCACGAGTTCCCCGTTTTCATTTAATAAATATTTAGAAAAATTCCATTTTACTTCACTGCTGAGCACGCCATTTTGAGATTTTTGTGCCAGCCATTGATAAATCGGTTCTGTTTGAATATCTATTTTAGCGGTTAATGGAAAAGTAACGCCATAATTTTTGGTACAAAACGACTGAATTTGGTCGTGTGTGCCTGGTTCTTGTCCTCCAAAATTATTAGCCGGAAAGCCAACAATCACTAATTTATCTTGAAAACGCTCGTATAGTTCCTGCATTTGCTCGTACTGCGGCGTATAACCACATTCCGATGCCACATTGACAATCATCACTTTTTTGCCTTTGAAGTCAGCAAAATTTATCCCTTTCCCGTCTATTCCTGCTATTTTAAACTGATGTATTGATTCCAATTTTATTGATATTGTATGGTCTGAAATTTTCAAACCATGACTTTTTTCAAAAATAATTGCCCAAAAGTAAGCGTTTTTTTTGAAATATGTAATGATTCGTAATTAGTTATTCGTCAATTCGGCAGAACAGTTTGAAATATAGGACTTTTTCTGTCAACTTATTTTCTAAATTTGTGTTTTAAACTCCGAATTTTTTAAAATAAATAAATTACCAAATATGCGAATTTCCGTTTTTCGAAAAGCTCACTTCAACGCCGCACACCGTCTTCATAATCAGAAATGGTCAGATGAAAAAAATACTGCCGTCTTTGGTAAATGTAGCAACCCAAATTACCACGGGCATAATTATGAAATGGAAGTAAAGTTGACTGGAGAAGTTGATCCAGAAACAGGCTATTTATATGATTTAGGTATTTTAAAAAGATTAATTAAATTGGAAATCGAGGAGCGTTTTGATCATAAAAACTTGAATATTGAAGTGCCTGAGTTTAAAGATTTGAACCCGACTGCGGAGCATATTTGTTTTGTGATTTATGGAATTTTGCGAAAGCATTTGCCCGAAGAATTAGAGTTAAAAGTACGCTTGTGGGAGACGGTGCGAAATTATGTGGAGTATCCAGCGTAATTTGATGAAATAAAGAAGATGTGGGACATTTAATTACTGTGCGTTACTTAAGTAACGCACAGTAATTAATTAGGTACTGAAAACTCAACAGATTTTTTAGATTGATTGTGACTAAAAGGGAGTTTGAGGGATAAAAGTGGTTTGTAAAACCGCTTTTATCCCTCAAAACCCCACTCGCGCTGCCGCAGGCAGCGCGCATTGTATTTTTTGAAGCTCGAAAATCTTGCGATTTTCTCGCTGCTTAATTTTTTAGCAACCTCTTGTTACCATTTACTACTTCATGCTGAGT
>JBLHWU010000064.1:0-28081 GCA_047629355.1 Saprospiraceae bacterium
CCTTTTCCCTTCTAAAAAACACAAAAAATAGTTCCGTAACGAAGGCTATGCAACGATTTTTTGAATTCTTTAGAAGAAAAAATTACGGCGCATTATGGTCCAACTTATTAAATCGTTTTTACTTAAGGAACGCGAATTAAATAAAATTACTTTTTTGAGCGCGCGTTTGCGTTCCTAGTTTTTGTTTTAAAAGTGCGATTTATGTTGATATAATGAGCATTTTTAAAGTGAAACATATGGACTAAATATCCACTCAAAAATGTAAGATTATTTATTTCGCGTTCCTAAGATTCGGGTGCATGAAAAACTGCACGCACACGTCAACAGTTTTTTGTGAGAGATGTGAGGTGGTTTAGAAATGCAGGCACAGCGTGCCGACCCTTTTGATAACAAAGTAATATTCTCTATCTTACTAGCCATAGCATGGCGGTACTCTTGAACTTTTGAACAGCAAAGAGTGCCGCCACGCTGTGGCTTTGGAATACGTGTACGTGCAGTTTTTCGTACACCCCTAAGATTCTCACTTCCTTTTTTTAATAAAAAATCACATAACAATAAAGTGTTTTTATAAAACCTTGTTGATGTCTTACCTTCATCCCAAAAAACAAAACACAGGAAAAATTTATTTTCACTCGGACTATTCCTATGCTTTCAATTATCGCTTCAAGCTCAAAATGTTCCAAAAGTCCTTCTTATTGGTATTGACGGCACACGCCCAGATGCACTGGAATTAGCCAATACACCCAATTTGGATGGTCTGATTGCCAATGGGATTTACAGCCCTGATGCCCTCAATGATGATGTGACGATTAGCGGAACGGGCTGGTCAGGTAACCTCTGCGGTGTTTGGTCAGAAAAGCATTTGGTGACGGGTAATGATTTTACGACTAATAATTACGAAGAATTTCCGCCGGTGACAAAATACATGAATGATGTGGGATTGCATACCGTGTCGATTGTGCATTGGAATCCGATTAATGATAATATTATTGAGGAACATGCTGATTTTAAATTGAATGTTGGGTCAGATTTAGAGGTTGGTTCACAGGGCGCAAATTATTTAACAATGAATGATCCCGACTTTATGTTTTTGCATTTTGACGATGTAGATCATGCGGGGCATGCGTCTGGTTATTCAACGGGAGTACCAGAATATATAGCTGCCATTGAGAGTGTCGATTTGCATATTGGGATGGTTTTGCAAGCATTGGAAGCACGACCAGGTTATGGGGAAGAAGATTGGTTGATTTTGGTGACGACTGACCATAGTGGACTCAATTTTGGGCACGGTGGTAGTTCAATTGATGAGCAAAATATCTTCGTGATTGCCAGCGGAAATACGCTAGAAACGCAGGTTATTCGCAAAGATAGCACGGTGACAATTGACAACCCATTTAATTATTTGGGGGAGGAAACGGAGTTGTTTTTTTAGAATGCATCCGTGCAAGTTGCGCCGAATCCGTTGTTTAATTTTGGTGAAAACCAAGACTTTACGGTTGAATGTCGAGTGCGCACCACCCAAGCGACTGATGTGGCGATTGTAACCAGTAAAGATTGGGGTTCGGGTGTGAATAAGGGCTTTGTTTTTTCCTTTGGGTTTTCTTCTGGGCCGGAGTGGAAAGTAAATATCGGCGATGGAACAAATCGAGTAGACATCAATACGGGCGGTGAAATTGCAGATAATGAATGGACGACTTTGAGCGTGAGTTTTGACCGCGATGGCATGATGCGGATGTATGAAGATGGCGTATTTGTGGACGAAGCAGATATATCGGGTATTGGAGATATTGATACGGATGGAGGCTTGGTATTTGGGGTAGATATTTTGGGAGACTATGATTATTTAGGGGCAATTGCGGAGGTGCGCGTTTGGAATGCGGTATTGGGGAATGCGGCGATTGCGGACTATAGTTGTACCGGAGTGGATTTGGTGCATCCTAATTTTAATAATCTTATTGACTATTGGAAAATGAATGAAGGAACGGGGGCGACTGTCGAAGATTTTTCAACAAATGATAAATGTAGGTACTATCGTCGATGCCGAGTGGTTAGCTCCTGACTCTATTGTGGTGTATGATTATAGTACTACGCCGCGTATCGTTGATGTAGCGGTGACGGCTTTGACGCATTTGTGCATTCCGATTGAGGTCGAATGGTCGTTGGATGGGACAAGTTTGGTTGATGAAGGTATGATTGATGGTATTTCTGAAACCGATGTTTCAAAAAAAAATGATTCAAATTTATCTAAATCCTACGGATAGTGAGGTGCAGTTGTTTTTTGATAAAATGGACTTAAAAAATGGCGGTCAGTTGAAAATTTACACTGTGGATGGAGTGGTTGTTTTTGATGAAAAAGTATTTTTAGATACCGTAAATGTGGATGCGAGGGATTTTTCAAAAGGGATTTATATGATGATTTTGGAAGTAGGGGAGGAGCGGCATTTTGGGAAGTTGGTAAAAATAAATAAATATATAGTTTTAAAAATAAAATTACGATACATTTTGTTTTTTTTTAAATTTGTTTTTATACGTTTGTCCTGAAAACACTACTCCTATTATTTTTTATAAACAAACAAACAAAAATATTATGCCTACTAATTTCTACATATGGTTTGTCGCTGCGTTAATTCCAATGATTATTGGAGCAATTTATTACCATGAAAAAGTATTCGGTTCCGCTTGGATGAAAGTCAACGGATTTAAAAAGGAAGACATGGAGGGCGCGAATATGGCGGTTATCCTCGGCGTTTCTTATTTATTTTCTGTTTTCATCGCCTTCTTTTTGACCAATATTGTGATTCATCAGTCTGGTATTTTTCAAACGATGATGCCTGACGTGATGGAGAGTAGGAGTGCGGTACAGAAGCATTTTAACGAGCTAATGGGACAATGGCGGTAATTTTCGAACCTTTGGACACGGTGCGCTACACGGTGTTTTGACGACGTTGTTTTTTGTGTTTCCATTGATTGGGATTAATGCTTTGTTTGAGCGACGCGGCTGGAAATACATCTTTATCCATGTTGGCTATTGGTTGATTAGCTTGACATTGATGGGTGGATTGTTGTGTAAGACTTTGGCGTATGGGGCGTTGTCGTAACAAAGGGAGTTTGAGGGTTGAAAAGATTTCACAAAAAATTTTTTCAACTCTCAAAATTTCATGCACATGGAATCTAACTTAATAAGAGGAGTTTGAGGAGAAAAAGTAGGTTTGTAAAACCTGCTTTTTCTCCTCAAGACCCCCACCCGCGCTGCCGCAGGCAGTGTGCACTTTTTGTATGAGGGCGAGAAAATTTATAGTGTAGTAGCTCCCAATCTTTTTGTCTTTACCCATCCTTTTTGCAGAAAAAGTGTTAAAATTTAACGCTTACATGTTGTTGTTGTTTCCATTTTTATCTCCTACCTTACTCCCGATAACATTTTTTAAAACCATCGCGTGTGCTTAGCGTCTCTCTAAAAAAACGCTTACCTCACACCGAACAAACACCGTTACGATGAAAAAAGTAAGCATCAAAACGTTGCAACAAGCAACCAAAATCACCGTCTTGAAAAAAGACGAAGCAAAGAAAGTGAAAGGAGGATTTATTGTCGTTGATGATTTTGCCGGATTTTAAGTCACCTTCATTTTAGAGGAAGGGCTGAGCAGGGGATGCGCAGCCCTTCTTTATTCGAGTTCGGCGATTTTTTCTTTGAGCCATTTTAGACTTGCAATGTTTCTGTCTGCTTCAACTTCTTCTTTTATTTTTTTGATGGCTTTTTTGTCGTTGGGGAAAATTCTGGTTAGTTTTTTCACAAATTTAATTAAATTAGCAAAACTTTTTCTGCGATTTTCTGGGATTTCTTTATGTCTGTTCAAATAAGCTCTAAAACTTTCCATTAAAGACTCTAAAGGCTCTAAATTATCTGTTTCATAATAAGTAGCCAATAGCATTGTTTTTGAATTTAAATTGTAGGAAAAATCTTCATATTCGACAGTATTTAATAATTCAATTACTTTATCATAGTTTTTTTGATAGAAATAGAGAGAAGCTGAGTTAAATGAAACTGCATTTTCTCTAAGATTTTCAGGAATTTTCGCGTTGTAATTTTCAATGAAATCTTTTGTCCATTCATATTTTCCTAACCTCAAAGCAAAACCGATGATATTTCTAAATACATAGGGAGAGAGTTCACCATCTTTATAGATTAATTCTTTATTTATTAATTCCTGATAAATTTCAAAATATTCTTGAAGAAATTTTTGATTCCCAGAATTAACTTTTCTAATACAATAGTTACTTGCTACACCATAAATTTGTTCCGCTTCATTAGGAGGAAACTGTTCAATAGATTCTTTCGCTAAATCTTTAAGTTTAAAAAAGTATTTTTCCTCTTTAGGTTCTAATTGAGACATACAAATTTGATGATAAATAGAAATTGGTGGCGTTTCTAAATATCCATCATCTTCTAAATGTTTCAAAATTGCATCTTTAAATAAAAATTCGTATTTATGAGAAGAGACGGCTTCATGACTCAACATTGAACAATAATACCTCAGTTTTTCCGCCAAATAAAACTTATCCAAATTCTCCAAAATATTCTCATAATTCCGCTTAGAAGCCCTATCGTATTCATGCTCCGATAGCTCCTGATAACTCTTCTCTACTTGATATTGATAAAAGTAAAAATTCCCTGGTTTATAAGGCTGTTGCTTGGACAATCTTCGTGCTGTTTTTATGGAACTATTGAATAATTTATCCATTTTTTTGCGACTCACTGCCTCCAATAAATAGGTGGCTTGATACAATGGATTGGCTTGATAATGCTCTTGCGCTAAGAAATTTTCAATCAATTTTAATAGCTCCGAACATAGTTTTCGGTAGCGCACATCATCATATTTTTTGCCTGCTTGAGCGGCATTCCAAATCGCTTCTTTTTCCAATCCTTTCGTCGATTCTTTGTTGATTTTATCTATCAAATATTCAAACAAATCCACAAGGGTTTGATTCTTATTGAAATAAGGAGACAATAGAAATTTTCTTAATTTATTTTGCTCATATTTGTCAAAATACTCAAGTATGGAATAGAGTTTGCTATTATGCATTGTAAGCGGTTTTGTCATTCCGATAATCTTTTGTCATTCCGACCGAAGTGAAGGGATCTGTCAAAATTGTATTGTCAAGTTCCTTCACTTTGGTCAGAATGACAATAGGGACAAAGTTACCAATTTGAGTTGAAATTACAATTTTTATTATTATGTGATTTTATTCATTTTCAATCGAAAAAAATTGGGTAAATTTTGTTATCAGCCTTTATGACTGGTTTTTACCCCCAAAATGATACGAATTAAATTTTTTCAAAAGATTAATATTTTTTTTTTAGGAATATATTAAATTTATGCGTATCATTGTACCAAGAATATGAAAATAGATTGTCTGCTTTTTCCACAACACGAGTTTTTAATTTTTACGCAGACAGTCAACCACGTTTTAGCAATGTTTTTAAATTATTATTGATTGTACTTTTTTTCTGATAAATGATGCTTTCACCCCCCTAACGGCAATCATCAATTAACAGTTTAAATTTGTAATTATTTAATCCACGATCCATGAATATACTACTACCAAAAAAAATTACTCATCTGGCTATAGCATTGCTGCTATGCTGTCTTGCCTTACCGGGGTTGGCGCAGAACTATCACGAGCTGACTGTTCTAAAAAACATCTCGATTTCCTTTTCCTTCGATAATTATAGTTCCATTGATTTGAATGCCCCTTATGTACAGGAGCAAGCTGAAAATGGCGTGGTTATTTTTAATCCGACCAGTAATAATGGACAAAAAGGAATTGGGACTAGTTATCCTACTTTAAATACCATCGAATATACACCGAATGCAGACTTCTTAGGGGAAGATGTCTTCTTAATTCGTTACCGAAAGCAAATTGGTTCGAGTAGCGCGACTTGGAGTACGAAGACTTTTCTTATTAATGTAATCCCTTCTTCAATTATTGCAAATAACGATTATGCAACGTTGGTGAATGGTTCAAGCATTACGGTAGATGTATTGGACAACGACTTTAGTGATGGCACTGATTTAGAAATTAGAACTGTACCCGTAACGAACAACGGAACAGTTCAGTTAATTGATAATAATACGAAGATTGTCTTTACACCAGAAGCTGGATTTTCTGGAATTGCAGACTTTAATTATGTAATTTGTGATGGACAAGGAGGATGTGACGGGGCAGTAGTTAATATATGTGTATTGGGCGGTAGCTCAGATTATGAAAAATTAGAAATCTTTACAAAAGAAGATACACCACAAGTTGTGATTGCAGCTTTGGAAGGTTTTGCGGTAACTGATACAGCAGAAAATGGAGTGGTTACCGATACCTCAGGGGTTTGGGTTTATCATCCGAATAATAATTTTGATGGAATTGATAATTTTACCTTGTCAGGAAATGGCTTTGCGCAAGAGGTTCAAATTACAGTATTAAATGCACCACATCCTAATACTTTTGTTAAAAATGATACTTATTTTTTAGCAGTTGGTGGAGAAGGTGTTTTCTTTGCTTTAGAAAATGATTTAGGAAGTGCTGCTTATCAAGCGGTGGCTTTAAATCAAGGTGCAACGAATGGAAGTGTTATTTATGACAATGCTACGCAGAGTTTCTATTACGTTCCAAATCCTGGATTTACGGGTGTAGATGAGTTTGAATATCGAGCAAGACCAGGTGGAAGTCCTTATTTTGAATATGGAACCGTTCAAGTGATTGTGAGCAATCAAGCACCAGCAAATGTAAATTATGAAATTGTAACGCCTGTAGGTGCTTCAATGGTTATTTCTTACAATATTCCAATTGAAGACTATATTTATACGAATTTTGAGGATGCGGTATTGGATAATGGTACACTGGCTTATTATGAAGGTCAAACGACACAAACTATTGATGGTCAGGAAGTTTCTGGATTCAACATGTTGGTTTATACACCGAATGCGAATGCGCAGGCAGGTGCTTCTGATGCTTTTGAATATGAATATTGTGCAGGTGGCGATTATTCTGATTGTTACTTAGTAAAAATAAATGTACAAATTGAAGATGTCAATGCATCAATTACTGACTTTTGTGTCGGTTCAGCATGTGTTTGGACGGGAGATACGAATACAGATGGAGTCGTAGATATTAGAGATTTATTGCCAATTGGTTGGTGTATGGGCGAAGTGGGCATTGAGCGAGCAGATGCAGATGCTAATTGGTACGGACAACATTCAGAAAATTGGGAAAGCCCAATGTCTGCTGAAAATTTTGACATCAAACATGTGGATGTTGACGGTGATGGGATTGTAGAAGCAATGGATACCGTTGGGATTTCAAGTCACTACGGTTTGCACCACAATCCAACGGCAAAAGTTGAAGGGTTGTTGATTTCTGATAATGGTTTAGGTTGGGGCGATGCTCCTATCGACATTTTAACAATTCAAGCAGGTGACGTGATTTTAGTACCATTTAAATATGGTAGCGGAAACAATCCTGTATTGGATGCCTATGGATTTACATTCGAATTGCCTTACGAACCAGCTATTTTTGATGCAAATATCCTTTATGACGATGAGAGCTGGATGTCTTATAATTCGCCTATTTTAACGATGAATCAAAAGCCAACTCCAGGAGTATTGCATAGTGGTTTTACTCGAACAAGTGGTTTGGCAGCAAGTGGTTTTGGTATAATTGGACAGGTTGAGTTTATTGTTATAGATGATTTAAATGGTTTCAGGTTAAACAACAACCAAATCCAAGTCTCCTTCAACCCAATGGGGGAAATGAACGGTGCAGGTCAAATGTCTACTTCTAATAGCAGTACCTTGACTTTTATCTTAGACCTAGACGGTGATGACGAAGATGACAACGAGTTGACCTTCATCGACGCAGACCAATTGAAAGTCTATCCAAATCCAACACGGGAGCAATTGAATGTGCACTTGAATGGTTTGGGCAATGAAGTAGAGCGACTAGTCATTTACAACATCACTGGACAAGAAGTGTACAACTCTGGTGCTATCCAAACGAAGCGCATTGAATTGAATGTGTCGGACTTTGGAACTGGGATGTATGTGTTGAAAGCCTATACCAATGGTGGGGTGATTAATAAGAAATTTGAAAAATTTGATTAACTCGATTGACTTGATTTTTTCGATTATCTCGATTGTATAGCAATCGAGATAATCGGATGAATCGAAAACAATCGAATCAATCCATAAAGATTTTATATTCATATTCGTGGAATTTTATCATTGCTAGTGAGTCGTACCTTTGGTGCGACTTTTTTTTGTTTAGGGCTTTATTCCAAAGGAGTTTAAGGGGCAGTTTCTGGTTGCAAACCAGAAACTGCCCCTTAAGAATAGAGTGCGCCTCGCCTGCGGCGAGGCGGGGTTTAATGTCGTCAACTTAAGGATTCGATGCCCGACAGGTAGCGGATACTTTCAGAGTATCTGCTACCTTTTGCTTGATTTTTATGTAGCAGATACCCTGGAGGTATTCGCTACATTCGCTTAAGTTGACGACATTAGAGGCGGGGTTATTGAGGAATAAAAGCGGTTTGTCAAGATACATGATTTTTTTTTTACAGGCTACTATGGTATTTAAAAAAGGTTTCTGAGCGTATTTCTATTTCCCAATAATCTCAAATTCCCTCACCAACCGATTCCCTTTCTCATCCACCAAAGTCAACTGATGCACTCCCGCTTCTGGCGCCAATTCAATTTGATGAAACGTCTTCGTTTCCCCTAAATATTCATTATTCAAATGCCAAAAAATAATCATTTCGGGGTTCCGATGTGCTACTTTAAAAACAGTTCGACTCAACTTTCCGTCCAATTCTTTGGGTATAAAAATCTTCGTCCTATGCTGCGGGTAAATTAACTGCATCGGTGATTTTGCTGCTGAAATATCTGATTGGCAACCTTCTCGAAATGGCGGTAAGGACCGATATTCTGGATGTTTTGATTTATAATAATATTCTTCCATGGGTGGCAGCACAAACCACGCTTTGTGGCGCATATTCAGCGGTGTTTCGCAAGCATTGTTGACTTGTACATCTTCGTCCTTATCTAAATGTAACAATTGATGAAACGGGCAATTTCGTGCATTCTGCCCACCAAAAGTTGCCAAAATGGTGTCTTTTGGACAAATTTCTAAAGCCTGATATCCTGAATGTCTGCAAACGACGACTTCCTGCATTTCATCCAAGGGCGGCAAAAACCACTCCCCATTCGGTAATAAATCTAGTACATTAAATAAGACTGGTGCAGCCGCTTTGATACCCACTAAACCAGGGCGACCTTCTCCATCCGCATTACCCGCCCAGATACCAACCGCGTATTTTGATGTCACGCCAACTGCCCATGCATCTCGAAAACCAAAGCTGGTTCCCGTCTTCCAAGCCACATTTTGACTGGAATTAAATTGCTGCCATTCGCCTTGTGAATTGGGGCGTTCTAAGTTTTGAATGGCATCAAAAGTTTGGTAAATCGCAGCGGCAGAGAGTAGGGGAGGTTCCTTCACTTTATTTGTCATTCCGACCGAAGTGGAGGAATCTGACGTGTATTTATAATTCAACGCCCTAAAATCATCCACCAAATACTCCCCATTATTCTCGTGAAAATGATTCAATGTCCGCGCCATGCCCGCATACGCATTGACAATTTCCCAAAGCGAAGATTCCGCGCCACCGACAATCAGCGGCAAGCCATACCAATCTGCAGGTTTGTCAATCGAATAAAATCCCAATTGTTGCAAATTAAAATGAAATTTTTCCAATCCATACCGCGCCAACATCCGCACCAACGGTACATTCAAAGAACGAATCACTGCTTTTTGCGCAGGCACCATGCCATCGTAGGTCTCATTATAATTTTCGGGACGGTAGCTGCCCAAATTGGTCGGCACATCAGGAATCAAACTATTCGGCAAGACCGTACCATCATCCAACATGTGCGCGAGCAAAATTGGTTTCAAAATACTTCCCGTGCTGCGTGGTGCTTTGATAATATCGACTTCCTCACTATGTTCACGCCCTGTACCCAGGATATTGCCAACATAAGCAACGACATTTCCCGTTTCGATTTCAACAACCAAACCTGCCAGATTGTGAATGTCATTACTTTTTAAAATCCGGTTGTGTCGCTGTAAAATAGTCGTCACCCGCTGCTGCAATTTTTTATCAATTGTGGTTTGCATTCGAGTAATTTTTCCTTTTACTCCTTTGAAGTTTTCTGAATATACTTTATCTAGTAAATGCGGAGCAAGACGCGGTAATCTGTGTGGTTTTTCTGGCAGTTTTTCTTGCAAAGCCAATTCATAAGTTGTTTCATCAATCGCGTCTTTTTCTAACAATCGTTTTAATAATCTATTGCGTTTTGCGCGCAAAGCATCTCGATTTCGTCCCGGATGAATCAAGGCAGGGGCGTTTGGCAAAACTGCTAAAGTTGCTGCTTCTGACCATGACAATGCCTCAGGGTTTTTTCTAAAATATCGCCAAGAGGCCGCATCCAAACCCACTACATTTCCTCCAAACGGTGCATTTGAGGTATAAAATGCCAAGATTTCTTTTTTAGAATAGCCCAGCTCCAATCGTGTGGACAAAATCATTTCTTTTATCTTTTGAAAAATGTCCCGCGACTGTGTGTTTTGCGCCATTCGAATGACTTGCATTGACAAGGTACTTCCACCGCTGACGATGCGTTTGTGTTTAAAGTTTTGCTGCATTGCTCGACCAATTCCCACAGGGTCAATGCCTAAATGATTGTAAAATCGGCGGTCTTCAAATTCAATAATCGCTGCTGCAAATTTATCTGGAACTGCCGTCTGATGTGGGAATCGCCATTGTCCATCTGCTGCAATGCGTGCACCAAGCAAGTTTCCTTTTTGGTCTTCCAAAACCATACACGTTGGCATTTGAAAGAGGGGTTTCGGTAAGGAGAACCAATAGAATAATAGTAGTAAAAAGCTGATTGCTAATATTTTACGAGGATGATTCTTGATGGTTTTTAACATGAAGTGGCGGTTTAGAAATGAAGCGGTTTTCGTAAAGCTTTTACTTACTTTCGAAAGTATTGCTTACTACGTTGTAAAGGCAGGTTGATTTAAATTTGAGAAGTGAGAAAATCGTAAGATTTTCGAGCTTCGAAAAATATAGTGCGCGTTGCCGCAGGCAACGCGGGAGGGATTATTGAGGATGAAAAATCATTTTTGCAAATCATTTTTCATCCTCAAACTCCTCTTGTTTAAATTCAAATAAACTTTCGTTACAAAGTATTTAATATCGTGTAAAGTAAGTCTTGTTGCATTTTTTCATGGGGATTTTAAGGGATAAGAACGGTTTGTAAAAACCGTTCTTATCCCTTAAAAAGTACAGTGCGCATTGCCGCAGGCAATGCGCACTGTATGTTTTGAAGCTCGAAAACCTTACAATTTTCTCGCTTCTCCTATTTAAAACAAAATTACTTTACAGTGTATTTAAACTGACCTCCAATAAATCAACTTTTTTTGGATTCAAGGCAAATTACGAGGAGTTTTGAATTTTAAAAAAGGGCAAGCGATAATTTGTAGGAGGTGAACTATTATTTGTAATTCAAAAAGATTGTAAATAGGTGTATTTTGAAATACATCGCTGATGGCATTCTTTTTCCATATGCGGTGGACTATATTTTTGATAAAGAAGAGCGGCAGCAGTAGGACAAAATCACGAATCCATTTCAGAATTTAGAACTATTTTTTTTAAAAAAGACTACTCCTCCTGAATCATTGCCGGAATCTGACTCGCCTTCATTGCTGACGGCAACGACGCCAATAATCCAATAACCAATACCGTTGTACCAACTTTTAAAAAATCGAAAAATCGAATTTCCATCGGATAAGTATCGACGACAAAACCGTCTGGAATAGTGACAATGCCCACCGTTTTTTGCAAAATATAAACAATGACAGCGAGTGCAAAACCACTTAAAATGCCGATTATGCAAAGAAACATGCCTTGATTTAAAAAGATATTTCGAATGGTCGTATCGCGTGCACCCATTGATTTTAAAATAGCAATGTCATGCTTTTTCTCCAAAACCATCATCCATAAGGCACCAATTAAGTTGAAGGCAATGATGATAATCATAAAAGTAAACAGCGCAAAAAATAGCCATTTCTCCATATTCATCAACTTCAAAAATCCCTCTTCTTGCTGATAACTGTCTTTGACGTCGAATTGTGCACCGACCAAATCTTCGATTGCAGCTTGTGTCTTTTTCGCATCGACAGAGGCATTGATTCGTATTTCTAAAGCACTGATTTCTCCTTTTTTATAGCCCAATAATTGCTGTGTAAATGTCAATGGGGTCAAAATATATTTGCTGTCAAAATCTTGCTGAATTTTAAAAATACCGCTCGGTCGCGCGAATAATTTCCGAAAAGGACTACTCATTTTCGATGGATTCTTTTTCGCCATAAAAATCGCCAATTCTTCAAAATCATCTTGCACATTAATACCTAAACGATTGGCAATTGTTTGACCCGCTACTGCAAACGCAACGTTCTTTTTTTCTAATAAAAACTCACCCTCAATAATTGTCGAATCAATGTCACTGACTTTTTTATACGCCCTATCTACGCCTTTAACAACGCCAAAAAGCTGCGTTTCTTGATATTCAAAAAAGGCGACTTCTTCTAAAGTTTTGGCAACGATGTCCACGCCTTGTAATGCCTCTAAATCTGCAATTTTGGTAGAATCCATGGTAAAGACTTTCCCCTCCATTGGCGTTACCTTTATATCAGGATTGAAATTGTTGAATAAGGAGGTCAGTAAGTCTTCAAAACCATTGAAAACTGATAACACAATCACCAAGGCTGCCGTCCCAATCGTCACGCCAAACACAGAGATTCCCGTGATGATGTTAATGGCGTTGGTACTTTTTTTAGCGAATAAATATCGCTTGGCTATTTTTAATGGAAAGTTCAAATTTTAAAGAGTTTACGGCTGCCGATATACGGGTAACCTTTTATGGAGCGAGAAAATCCTAAGATTTTCGAGTTTCAAAAATATAGTGCGCCTCACTCTTGGCGAGGTGGGTAAGGGCTCTGGAGGGGCAAAAACGGTTTTTGTTTTATAAAAATAGTTGTTTCTGATTTATTCCTCAAACCCCATTTGTTAATTTAGTTCTCCATCGCTTCATAAATCATACTCTGAATCCTCGGGCGATAATTATTTTTACCCAAAATATTCCGTCCTTTCCAGGTTGGAAACGTACGATTGGATAGAAAAACATAGACCAAATTTTGGTCGGGATCAGCCCAAGTGCAAATGCCTGTAAAACCCAAATGGCCAAAGGTGCGTTCGGATGCCAATTGCGACATGTTTTGGCTTTTTTTAGGATTTTTTTCTTTCATGTCAAAACCAATTCCACGCCGTGAACAATCGCTACAACGAGTTGTAAATTGCCGAACAGTTTGCGTTGAAATAATTTGCTCTCCACCATAATATCCACCATTCAGCAACATCTGCATAATCACTGCCAGATCCGTCGAAGTCCCAAAAAGTCCCGCATGACCCGCTACGCCATCCAGCATTGCTGCTGCCATATCGTGAACGTAACCTTGCACTTTTTGTTGCCGCCAATAACGGTCGTTATCGGTTGGTGGAATCCGCTTCTTATCGAATTTTTCGAGTGGGCGATAGGTTGTATTTTGTAATCCCAATGGCTTATAAATTGCAGACTGTAGATAGTCTTCGATGGGCATTTCCGTTACCTTCTCAACAATTTTTGCAGTCATAATAAAACCTAAATCACTGTACACATACTTTCGCTGACTGCGCAAGGGCGAGTTTACAATTTTATACCAAATCGAATCTTGATAATCGTTTTTTAACCATAAATTATTGGCAACTTGGATTGAAAAATCTGCACTTCTTTCCTTCCGATAATACTTGTACATCGGCTTCTCTTTTGCCGTTACTGTTTCTTCAAAAAATGGGATCCATGCACCCAATTGTGCGTGGTGTGACATCATATCGAGGAGCGTTAAATTGCCCTTGTTGGTCGTGTCCAACTCTGGAATGTAAGTTTTAATCGGCGCCATCAAATCGAGTTTGCCTTCATCCACCAATTTCATCACAGCAACAGTCGAAGCCGCAATTTTTGTAACCGAAGCCAAGTCAAAAATATCATCTTTTTGGGTCTTTGCGCCTTTTTTATAATCATGTTTTCCGAATGCTTCGTGATAGATAATTTTGTTATCCTTTGCTACCAAAACCACGCCGCCGGGTGCCGCCAGACTATCTACAACTTTTTTCGTCAAACCTGCAATCATCGCTAGAGAATCGGTACTCAAACCCACTTCTTCTGGCATTCCAAAGCCTATACGCATTAAGTCTTTTGTTTTCAAACCTGTGCCAAATTTGCTTTTTAATGAAGCGGTCACGGGCAATCTTCCATCCATTGAAAATGCGCCAAATAATCCTTGCGCAGCTAAATCTTCAACAATATTACCAGGTTCGTAGCCGATTAAAATGTTGTCAATGGCATCAAAATATTTTAAAGAATAGGGGTTGCCAAAAACGACTAAAATTACTTCCGTTTGCCGATTCAAAACATTGATAAAATCAATTGCGCTTTGGTGTAAGCCAAAGTTTTTATTCGCGCCTTGTACCATTCCATGCAAGCTAATGATTACTTGATCGTAATTCTTTAACTTCTTCAAATAGCTTTCTTGCGTCGCTGTGGATAGCTGTTTATCCGTTTGCCAAGAGGGAATAGTCTTGTATAAATTCAGTATTTTTTGAAATTCAGGTTTAAACTGTGTCCCAATTGCCAAAGCGGCAATACTCGTTGTCGAAATGTCTTTTAATGGAATAATTTCATCTTTATTTCGAACGACAGTCAGCGCATTTTTTATTAATCTTCGCTTTAAAGCATAGGCCTTTTTTGTATTCAAATCTCCTCTTAAATTAGTGGGGTCAACCTGCTGCAACGTCGTCAATCCCAACCGATATTTATACCTTAAATTCTTTTTGACACTTTCATCAAATTCAACTTTATCAATCTTACCATCGCGTAAAAAAGCCTTGATTTGCTTAAAAGCTGCACCGACATCTTGCGGTAACAATAATACATCATTACCCGCTGCAATCGCACGTGCTTCGACTTCTCCATTGCCGTAATGTTTGGTCACGCCTTGCATTCCCAGTCCATCCGTAATGACTAAGCCATCGTAATTTAAGTCTTTTTTTAGTAAATCTGTCACCGCTTTTCGCGAAAGCGTCATTGGAAAATTCTTCGTCGCATCAATTTCTGGAATCGCTAAATGCGCGACCATCACCGACCCAATTCCTTGGTCAAATAAGACCTTAAACGGAAATATTTCGATGCTATCCAACCGATTTCTATCATGCGTAATCACCGGCAAATCATAATGAGAATCAACATTGGTATCGCCATGCCCCGGAAAATGTTTCGCGCAAGCCAGCACATCGTGGTCTTCCATGCCTTTCGCGTACATGTAACATTTCGCCGCCACATTATAGCGGTCTTCGCCGAAGGAACGGTAATTAATCACAGGGTTGTTCGCATTATTATTCACATCCGCGACTGGTCCAAAATTGACATGAACGCCCAATCTTCGACACTGTCGTGCAATCTCTTTACCCATATCGTAAAGTAACCGATTGTCTTGAATCGCCCCCAAAGTCAGCATATTTGGAAAACTAATTGTCGATTGTTTTAACCGCATGCCCAAACCCCATTCTGCATCCATCGAAATGATGAGTGGAATCTTCGATAATTGTTGAAATTCGTTATTGAGTTGTGCTTGTTTTTCGGGTGTTCCTTGAAAAAAGGTAAGTCCACCGACGTGGTAGTCTGTAATGAGTCTTTTGACTTTTTTTGCATGCTCAGGACCTTTATCAGAGTGGGCGCGAATCCACATGAGTTGCCCGATTTTTTCGTCAAGTGTGAGTGTGTCGAAAGTCGTTTCGACCCAAGTATTTTCTTTTTCTAACGCTTTGTTAATTGGAGTAGAGGTTGCTTTTTGAAAATTTAAATTCAAAAAAGTAAACAGCAAAATAAGGGGGAACGTATAGATCGTTTTTTTCACAATTTTTGTTTAAAAGGTGTTTAATACACTAAAGGTCTTCGCCAAATGAGTAGTTAACAATGAGCAATTATTAAAAACAAAATTTTGTATTCATCAGATTTTTAAATGTTTACAAGTAATTGTTTCAATAAACACAATGCGCGTTGCCGTAGGCAACGCGGGTAAGGTTCTTAAGGGGTAAAAACGGTTTGCAAAAACCGTTTTTACCCCTTAAAATTCCCTTGTCAAAATTACCAGAAAACTTACTTTACACGGTATTTAATCGGTCAGGCAAAATTAAGTTATTTGACTCGTTGGATGGGAGAAAATAGTCAGTTTTATTTAATTCGCGTTCCTTACTACTTCCGCTGCCCCCGTTCTTCCTGTATCTTCGGATTAATTTCCAATGCTTTTTGAATATGAACTTGTCCTGTCGTTTCATCCCCCGCCTGATAATACGCACTTCCCAGATTATACCAAGCATCCGCATTTTTCGGTTTTAGAACTGTCGCTTTTTTAAACATATCAATTGCCTGTTGATTTTGTCGATTGAAGCCATAAGCGACACCCAACAATCGAACCGTTTCATATTCATTTGGGCGAACATCATAGGCTTTTTTCAAATAGGTCATCGCCTTTTGTAAGTCACCTTTTTGCTCACCATAAAACTTTCCAGCCTCTCGATAAGTAATCCCGATATTGTTTTGAGCTTCTTCGTAATTGGGGTCTAATTGCATCGCTTGCTGATAATTTTGAATTGCGGTTTCAAATTTTTTCAAATAATTATTGGCATTACCCATTAATAAATAAGCGTTTTTATAACCAGGATGAATCTGAACCGCTTCTTGTAAATGTCCGACGGCTTCGTTTAGCATTCGATTTTTCTCCGTTTCATTGAGGGTATGACTGGCTTTTTCAATCAAAGCCCCACCTGCCGAATTCCGCAATTTAGCACTCCTTTTTGAGGTTTTGACATCCGTCGTGAAAAGGGTGAAATTGTCTTTCCAAACAGTATTTCGAGTAATCGTTTTAAGGGAGAAAAGTAAAATAACGATGGCAAAAAAACCTAAAGAAATTGATAGTTGATTCAATTTCTTTAACTTCTTCGCTGCCGTCATTCTATTTGCAAAACGATAGCCTAAAACGGCTAAAATCAAGGCAAAACCAATACTCGGCATAAAGGTAAAACGCTCGTTCATGTTTGTGCCAACGCCAATAACGATGTTGGAAGCAATCGAAAGTGTTGCCAGATAAACGATGATACCAAAGCTAATTGGGTCACGCTTCGGCAATCGAATCAAGGCATAAATGCCCATCGCAACATACGCCAAAACGCTCAAAATCACTCGCCAATCTCCGAAAGTCATAATGCCAACTGCGCGAGGATAATAGTCATGCGTTAGTGGATGAGGGAAGAACAACAGCTGCAAATATTTGCCAAGCGTGAAGAATATAGTCGCTATTTTTTCACCAGAAGTGAAGTCGATATAGCGTCCGTCCACCAGTTTTAAAAATGGATTATTCATTAATTCTGCGGACGGCTCGGAGGTGATAAAACCTAAAATGTAAGTTCGCAAGGCTATAAAAAGGATTGTCCCGATGATAAAAGGAATCGTCTGTTTAAATATTTCACCTCCCTTTGCTTTGGTGAAAAAATAATATGCAAATGGTACGACTGCCAAAAAAGTAATCGCGTTTTCCTTTGCCATCAATGCCAGAAAAAATACCATACCTGCCCAAATATTAGCCAATTTATTTTTATCAAAATAGGCTTTTAAAGAAAACCAAACTGCCACCAAACTCAATAGCAAAGTCACAATTTCATCTGCTCCCTTGATGTTTGCTACAGCCTCCGTATGCAAGGGGTGAACTGCGAAAACCATCGCGGCTATAAACGATACGAAATAAGTATAAACACTCGCTTTGCTTTCTTTCCCATCTAGTGAAAATAGACGCAATAACACCATATATAGCAGCAAACAAGTCAAGGCATACAAAATTACGTTTAAAGTATGCCCAACTATTGGCTGTCCTTCGTAGATGACATTGCCAGCATTGTCTTTAACTAACTTTCCTTCTGTGTCAACTTTTTTCTTTTTAAAAAATTGCCATTGAATAGCAAATAAAATCGGTGTTAACGGTCGATAACGCCCACCCTGTACTAAAGCTGCTTTACCTTCTTCTTTAAAAAAACCACGAAAAGTATCGTATTTCAATAAGTCATCAATGCCCGCGAAACCTTGGGTGGTGAATTCATTATCATAAATGACAATCGCATCATCTAGAGTGTAATCGTGCGTTAAAGTGTTGGCATATAGGATGCAACAGATGGAGAAAATGATTATTTTATGTAATTTGGAATTGGTTAACCAAGCAGGAATCTTGGTCGATTTTACGTTTTTCAAGGAGGCAGTTGATTTTTTTAATTTGGATTTTTCGTATTTGGACATAGTTTCATTATTTTTGGAAACCCAAATTTTAGAAAAATTATTGGTGTGTCTAAATTTTTAGGAAGGTATTTTTAAAAAGAGGTCAGAAATCAGAAAAGGCAGTCGTTGAAAATTGTTAGCGTAACAACTTTTAAATAACGACTTACTTAATCTGATGAGGGAAAAAATCTATTTTTCACTCTCAAGACCCTACCCGCGCCGTCGAAGGTCGTGCGGGTTTGTGTTTGATGAAGTTCGAAAATCTTAGAATTTTAAAGCTTCGAAAAGTCAAACATATTACAATGCCTTTGATTTTTGGGGGGAGCTTCGGTTCTTAAAGTTAATATTTCCCAGCAGGAATAATTTTTCCGTTGAGACATTGATATTGCCGCATTAAATCAGCGGTCATGCACGAATGAATGGGTAAAATTAGTAAAATATCGCCAATTTTAGTCGATTTCAACAAAGCGTCGGAAGCTTTGATAATGCCGTGTTCTTGCGATAAGGATTTGACATGATTTTCTTTTGGTAAAATATTCCAGCTGTCTTTTTTATTGGCATTAAATACGGCTAAATAGCCATAGAATGCTTGGTTGGAATCCCGAAAATCGGTGCGGTCTTTCGACAAATGAACGCCACCACCATAGACGACAATTTCCTTTCGAATAGGATGTAAAGCCACCACAGGACAAGCCAACGCAACGGAGATATCGGTTAAATCACAGGATTCAATCAGATTTTGAGTAACGTCATAAAAAACGAAATTTCCAGGACGAATTTCATTAGCAAATGCAAAATCTTCGGCAACACTGCAAGTCGGAGTATCGCCAACGGAGAGGATTAAATCAGGGTAATCCTTAATAAAATGGTTCTTTAGTTGAGACAGTTTTGCTTTGCTTTCCTGATGAATTTTCAAAACTGCTGCCTGACTCCGCGCTTCGTAGCTATGTCCGGAATGTGCCAAAAAACCAGCAAATTCAAGATTTTTCGCATTTTGCATATTTTCTAAAAGAAGCTGTATATATATAGTGTCGTCCACGAGAATGCCTGTGCGGTGATAGCCCGCATCGATTTTTAGAAAAACGGCGACAGAATGGGAAAGGTGTTGTTTTAAAAAATTAAGTGTTTCAATAGATTCGATGACAAGGTTTAATTGAATCGCCTTCGCCAATTGATTGATGCGCTCAATTTCTAAAATATTGACAGGAAAAGCGACCGTAATGTCTTTCCAATCGTCGGCAGCAAAATATTCCGCCATTGTCAGAGAAGAAACGGTAATCGCTTTGACGCCAAATTCTCTAAACCAGCGACCAACTTCATGAGCTTGGTGAGTTTTGAAATGAGGACGGAACAAAACGTTGTTCCGGTGGGCTTTTTCAGCCATTGCTTTGATGTTTTTTAAACATTTGGCTTTATCCAATAGTAAGGTAGGCGTGAGAATTGGTGGACTCATATCTGTTTTTTTAATGAATTTAAAACAAGAAAAATACACAAGTATTTTTAAAAATCAATAATAGGAAGAATTGCAAGACATAAGAAACAAACTTTGATAAAAAAAACAGCGAAAGGACTCAATAAAAAGTTTTAACAAAAGATAATTTGGATAGCATTTTTATCAAAAAAATTAGAAACAATTCACCATATTTTGTTAGGTGAAAAAGACGATTTTTTTTTTGAAAAAACGGCTAATTTTTCTCCACAGGTTATAAACATTTATTTTGGAAAAATGTGGATAACTTTGATTTGAAAACTCCACAAGAATACTGTTTGTCATCAAAAAAAGCAAGTTACTGATAAAAAAAAATATTTAACTCATTGAAAGTCAGCAGCTTCGTTTATTTGATTAAACAATGGAGTTTTCCACTATTTGTTAGTATTAAGTGGAAGGATTTGTATGATTAAAAAAAAGATTTGATGTAGGAAGTCATATCCCCTTTTTTTATTGAAAAAAAAGCCGTTATTTTGCAGTCCTTCATTATGATACTTGATGCCAATAATAGAAAATATTTACAGCGATTCATAGAGGGCACATCCAAGACTTTTACAGTCTGACTTATATGTTTAAATTACTGATACTGTAGCAACTAAGAATATACTACAAAAGGAAACAACACAATAAAGGAAACGATTTAATAACTTCTCATTACATTTAGGGAATGGTAAAAAATTGCGCTACAGTCTGGGATAACTGTCTTTCGACTATTCGAAGGAACATCAATACGCAGAGCTATCGGACTTGGTTTGAGCCAATCAAGCCGATACGACTGAATCAGAACGCGCTGACTATTCAAGTGCCAAATAAATTTTTTTACGAATGGTTAGAAGAGCATTATGTTGCGCTTCTAAAAATGACCATCCGTAATGAACTTGGCAATAATGGTCGATTAGAATATCAAATTCTAATGAGTTCTGGAAATGATGACAGTAAACCTGGACAAGACAAACAAAAGGAAGAAAAACGGGCTTCTAAAAAGTACAATCCTGGTGGGATTGATACGCAGAATATCAAGAATCCATTTGTGATTCCGGGTATTCGAAAATTGCAGATTGACCCGCAGCTCAATCCGAATTATACATTTGATGGCTTCATCGAGGGTGACTGTAATAAGCTCGCCCGCTCGGCAGGACTCGCAGTTGCGAAAAAACCTGGTGGCACTGCTTTTAATCCTTTAGTGGTTTTTGGGCAGGTTGGGCTCGGTAAAACGCACCTAGCACATGCAATCGGCAACGAGGTGATGAAGCGAAATGATGATAAAACGGTATTATATGTTTCGTCGGAAAAATTTACGAATCAAATCATTGAATCCATTAAAAACAATGCGGTTAATGACTTTGTGAATTTCTACCAACAGATTGATGTACTAATTGTGGATGATATTCAGTTTTTGGCAAACAAAACCAAAACACAGGAAATTTTCTTCCACATTTTCAATCAGTTGCACCAAAACGGCAAGCAAATCATTTTGACGTCTGACCGTCCTCCAAAAGACTTGGCAGGAATGGAGGACCGCCTGATTTCTCGTTTTAAATGGGGATTATCTGCTGATTTGCAGATTCCAGATTTTGAAACTAGAGTGGCGATTTTGGAGTCAAAAATGAACCGGGAAGGCATCGATTTGTCAAAAGATGTGATTGAGTTCATTTCTTACAATATCAAAAACAACATCCGGGAATTGGAAGGCGTGTTGGTATCGCTTATCGCACAATCTTCGTTGAACTCTCGGGATATTGATGTTAACTTGGCAAAAGAAGTGATTAAAAACTTCGTGAAGCAAATCAATAAAGAAATCACGGTAGAATTCATTCAGACCTTGGTAGCTGACCACTTTGATGTGCCTGTTGATAAATTGGCAGGGAAGACTCGAAAGCGGCACATCGTTATTGCACGGCAGTTGTCGATGTACTTAGCTAAGAACTTGACGGATAAGTCTTTGAAAGCTATCGGTGAAAACTTTGGCGGTCGTGACCACAGTACGGTTATCTATTCGTGTAAAACGGTTCAGGACTTGATGGAGACGGATATGATATTTAAAGATACGGTGGCAGAGTTGGAGAAGAAGTTGAGTTTTTCTTTGAATGAAAATTAATAGACGGCGCACCGTTGAAGGCTTTAGGCACACAGTGGCGTAGAAAAAATATTAGCGAAAACAACACTACAATAAAAATCAGATTTCGGATAAGCTACGGCATTCGGAATCTGATTTTTTTTTGTGAAATTTGAAACCATTCAATAAGATAGCTACATTTGTTTATATGCAATGCTTTGCTCGTGTTGTCCCTCAGATTCCCCTCCACCGCGCCGTCAGGGGCGGTGCAATGAGTAGAACAAAATATATTTATTTCGCAGGATGTCTTCAGTCTTCTCGTGTAAGTACCTGGACATAAATAATCGAACAATCAAAAGAGTCCGATTTTGTCGTTAGTTTTCTCTAAAAAATTCTTGAATAATCCCTTTATTGAAGTATTTTTTAGCGGAAAATAACGGAAAAAGAGTAGTGCCACAAATGTGCACTTTTACAGTTTAGGTGCTTTTGTTTATCAAAGGGGTTTTTGGAAGCTCGATAATCTTACGATTTTCTCGCTGCTCAAACTTAAAAGAACCTTCGTTTACACGGTAATAAATCACTTTTTCAATAAATGGTGGTGCACATTTGTTACACTACCGATTATTTGTGCCCGGATACTTACATGCAGTTTTTCGTACACCTAAAAGAACGAGTTAGAGTAGGTAGATTATTTTTTACCAATTCTCTAATACATCATCCCACGGGACTTGTCAAAGAACCCAAGTTTTGGAAAAATAATCTGCAATAACTGCTCTTAAATAGTCTATTCTCTCGGATTCGGCTATATCCTGTTTAAGAAAATAAAAAAACCTATTATAAAAGGGTTATTCAAGGATTTTTTTAATTTTTTAAAACGGAAAATAGCCGCTGTAAAAAGTGTCGATTATTCAAGATTATCGATTGATGGAACTTTTTAAAAAAAGAATTGGTTTGATGAAAAGTGCGGGCAAAATGCTAAAATGCTGAAAATCAATGCAGTAAATTAGTGTCGGGAAAAGCCCGAAAAAAAAGTTTGAAAATAAATCAATTTTTCTTTCAAAAAACTTGCACACAACTAAAAGTAATGATACTTTTGCATCCGCTCCGCAAAATGATGCGAGTTTAAAGAAAAAAATTGGTACGAAATATGCCTCTTCAAATAAGTAGAAATGTTTATTTGACAGACTCAAATTTCAGAAACAATCTTTACGGTGACGTGGGTGAGTGGCTGAAACCACCAGTTTGCTAAACTGACAGTCTCGTAAGGGGCTCGGGGGTTCGAATCCCCCCGTCACCGCATAATATAAACGTTAAGAATGTAGTATGAAGTATTCAAACTCATTTTTAATATGCAAGACCCAATTGTGGAACTTGAAGAAATTAACTTCCTTAATTATTCATTTTCACTCTTACATTAGAGTTCGGGGTGTAGCGCAGCCCGGTTAGCGCACCTGTTTTGGGAACAGGGGGTCGCAGGTTCGAATCCTGCCACCCCGACGAACTACTTTGCAAGCCGTTGATAATCAGTCGATTATTAACGGCTTCTTTGTTTGGGGGTCATTTAAGGGGTCGTTTTTTTAAGAGTACAAAAAGTAATTACGACTAAGGCTAAATATTTCGCTGTGACAAAAAGCTTTTGCGTTTTTTACAATGTAATTACAAAACCATTTCTTCAATGGTGAATTTCCTATCGCAATAATTGATTTCCCTTTTTTCTAAATCCATTTTTATTATTACATCTCGTCTCAAAAATGTGGAGACATTGTACCATTTTAGCAAGAGAAGTATATTTGCGCTCACTCGGGCAAGACACCAATTTTTTGGATAATTCAAAAATACCATCGATAATTTAAATACATTTACAAAAAACTAAAAACATCCACAATACATTCGCATTTTCGTAATGTTTATTTATATTTACGCGAACAAAAAAAAACGTTCCCAAAGGCTAATACCACATTCTGGAACGATTAAAAAAAATAATAATAATCAACTATAAAGATAGCAAATTCTGTCATTTGCATATCTCGTTTTGATTGATTTCAACAAAATAGTATCACCAAAAAATGACCATAGAATCACTTCTTCCCAAACATCTCCTCCCCGAATTAGTCGCCCTCATCGAAGCAGGGCAGCAGCAAGTCGCTATCAACGTCAATAGCACTCTATTATTAGTGTATTGGCAGGTAGGTAAACGTATCAATGAGGAAATTCTAAATAATGAAAGAGCCACTTACGGCAAACAGGTTGTCGCTTCTGTTGCTGAAGAATTGACGCAGAAATTTGGTAATACTTTCCAGTTAAGAAACCTACGGCGAATGATGCAGTTTGCACAGGTTTTTCCAGATTTGGAAATTGTGACACCACTGGCGACACATTTGAGTTGGAGTCACTTTATTCTAATTTTCCCTCTTGATAGTTTAGAAGAACAACTATTCTACGCCCAGCAAGCTATAGCAAGCAATTGGGGTAAGCGCGAACTAAAACACCAAATTGACCGCAAAGCTTACGAGCGAACTGCCATTGCTGACAGCCAGTTGCCATCTGGCGAACATACCATGAAAAGCGTTTTTAAAGACCCTTATTTTCTTGATTTTTTGGGCTTGAAAGACGGCTATTTAGAAAACGACCTCGAAGCCGCCATTATCAAGGAGCTGGAATTATTTATTTTAGAACTCGGCATCGGCTTTACCTTTGTGGAACGGCAAAAACGCATGATTATTGATGGCAAAGACCACCATTTAGATTTGTTGTTCTATCATCGAAAATTGCGCCGATTGGTTGCGGTCGAATTGAAAATTGACGAATTTAAAGCCAAGTACAAAGGACAAATGGAATTGTATTTGAAATGGCTGGAAAAACATGACCAAGAATCAGGGGAAGAACCACCAATTGGCTTAATTCTCTGTACCAAAGCGGGAAAGGAAACCGTAGAATTATTAGACCCGCACAAAGATGGTATCATGGTAGCAGGCTATTGGACAGACCTTCCGTCCAAGTCTTTATTGGAAGAAAAATTGCACCAGGCTTTTATCGAAGCGCAAGAGCGATTAATGAGCAAAAAGATGAGGCTATAGCTAAATAAAAAATGATAGGTAGTGCTATGAACCAAGTCCATTGGTGAATCAAAGACCATCGCTTTTCCCAATCGAGAGCAGACGCTATTGTAGCTTTTTCAATTGATAACAGGAGAGTGTTCACTCAAGTGTGTCTAAATTTTAAAAATGTTTAGTAAATCTTTCACCATAGGTTTCAATAAGCTCTCTTTTGATGCAGCATATACTTTATTTATATAGCACTAACCGTTCCCTTGCATTCCCCTACCGTTCCATAAATCACATCACGTTTATTTATTTCCAAAAAGAACTTTATTTATATTTACGCAACATAAAGAATATCCGCTTTGTCAAAAAGAGGAAAAACCAATAACCCAGTGCCCAAACATACCCTTTCAAAAACATCTTTTATGCAATACCTCGCCTGTCCAGGTGAGCTGTATTTAGCATTTCAGGCGAGAGAAAAATCAATAGAAGAAGCGCCATCATTAGAAATGCTCCACATCTTTGAACAAGGTAACCTCATTGATAATCTTGCACAAGATTGGTTTCCACTTTATTGGCAGCAGCAAAACAATCAACTATCCAATATCTCTTTTCAATTAGTAGTAGAAACAGCGGACTATTTTGTCAGAGCTGATATTGTTGTTGGAGGTAACTCGGATAAATCCATTCATTTAATCGAAGTCAAAGCTTCCACAGGCGTAAAAGAAGAACACATTTTTGATTTAGCTTTTCAGCGAATGGTTTTTGAAAAGGCAGGGTTTCAAATTGAAAGTATCCTTCTTATTCATGTAAATAGGGAGTACCGTATAGAAAAGGAGACGGACTATTCCAAGCTGCTCTCTATTGAGGATTGTACAGGAAAAGTAGCGACAATTTTTCCAACAATAGAACCAATTGCACGCCAGGCACTGGCTTGTATCAATGGTCAACAACCGCTGATTTCTCTTTTTTCGACTTGCGGTGCGAAATTAGACTGTGCTTTTGTTCGCACTCATTTTCCAGATATTCCTGATTACCATATCGGTAAAATAGCTAATTTACGGTCTAAGAAATACCAACAATTATTGGAACAAGGTATCTTGGATATTAAAGACATACCAGCTGATTTTCCATTAAGTGCCAAACAATGCCTGCAAGTAGAAGTTGCGCAACAAGAGCAAGCCTCTATTCAGCATCAAGCGATTAAAGACGTATTAGATGAGCTGGTTTATCCTTTGTATTTTCTGGATTACGAGTCGTTTCCCTATGTAATACCTTGCCAGACTAAGTATGGACCTTATAGTCAAATGCTCATCCAATATTCTTTACATACGATTTCTGAAGTTGGTGCAAAACCTGTTCATACAGAATATCTGCTGGATGCAAAAACAGAACCTGTAGAGAACTTAATTCATCAACTACAACAAGAAATTACTTCGACTACTGGAACGGTCATCGTTTGGCACAAAGCCTTTGAATCCACACGGCATAAAGAGTTGGCTTTGCTTTATCCTCAATTTGCAAACTTTGTACAGTCACTCAATGCTCGAATCTTTGATTTAAAAGAAATATTTAGCAAAGGGTTGTATGTGGATGCCCGGTTTAATGGTAGTGCTTCTTTAAAAGCAGTACTTCCTGTGTTGTGTCCTGAATTGAGTTACCATGATTTAGTAATTAATAACGGTATTTTGGCAGGCGTCAAATGGCATCACATGACTTCGGAAGGCAAAATGACAGAGGAAGAACAGGCTGCAACGAGGCGAGATTTGTTGCGGTATTGTGAGTTGGATACTTGGGCGATGGTGAGGATTTGGGAGGAATTACAGAAATTTAAAGAATAGTCAATTTTTATCAAAATATTCATTAACATTACGGCTTTTATTTAACTTAATATTCAATTAAATTAATGTCAACAAAATTCTTTACAAACAGAAAATTTGGAGAAAACAGAGGATTATCGCTGGGTGATAAATTTCAAGGAGTTTTCAAACACATGCGAGACATTCATAATTTTGAAGCAGTCATCGGATATTTCCGTGCATCTGGTTATTTTATGATTCAAGACTATTTAGACGATATTCCTGTAGTAAAAATTTTGGTAGGAATAAACGTTGACAAGCTGATTCATAGTGCACATTCGGTAGGAATCGAATATATTGGTCAGGCAGAAGATGTGAGAATTGCTTTTAAGAAAGAGGCTTTAGAAGATATTAAAGATGCGGCATACAGTAAATCTGTGGAGGATGGAGTAATAAAATTAGTGGAAGATTTGACTTCTGGAAAGGTTCAAATCAGGGCCTTCAAGACGGATTCCAGCAGTGATGGAAATTCAAATCTTCATTGTAAACTCTACATTTTTACACAAGAAGAAGAGCACGACCATGCGGGATGGGGGACTGTGATTACAGGGTCAAGTAACCTCTCTGCTTCTGGTTTGCATCACAACGTTGAATTCAATGTCGAACTGAGAGATACCGAAGATGTAAGGTATGCCAAAGATTTTTTTACAGAAATATGGGAAAATGAATCTATAGATATTCTACCCACGGATATTGAAAAACTAAAAACGGAAACTCACCTAAATTCTGAGGTTACTCCATTTGAATTATATGTGAAATTTTTGATTACTTACTTTGGTAAAAATATTGACATTGACCATTCCATTTATTCTTTATTGCCAGATAAATACGACAATCGAAGGCTTTGTCCAAAAGAAAAAGTTCTGGATTTTCAAAAAAGTTAATCATTCTCCTAAGTTGGGAGAACCGAAGCCAGAAACGCCGTTTATGTCTGGAAAATCTATTTTGTATTTAGGGAAAAATTACAACATGGATGTCGTAGATGAACCCGTCAACGGTTTTCGATTTGATGGAAAGTTTCTGATAGAGAGAAGCAGTTTATCTAAAGCCAACGAGCTTTTGGTAGAATGGTATAAAGCAGAAGCGAAGAAAACAATCGTCCCGAAAGTAGAGCA
>JBLHWU010000065.1:0-27517 GCA_047629355.1 Saprospiraceae bacterium
CATAACCATCAATTTATCATTTGAAAATCCTGCAACGGGCAGTTACACAAATACTTTATGCCCAGGCGGCTTTGAAAATATTGGCGGAAGTATTTTCGATGAAAACAATCCAAATGGCGCGGCAATTTTACAAAATGTAAATGGCTGCGATTCAATTGTCAATGTCAATTTAATCTTTGAAAATGAAGTAGAGGAAACCATTTTTGAAACACTTTGCTTTGGTGAATCCGTAAATATAAACGGGGCTAATTACAATCAAAACAACACAATGGGAGCGACCACATTTCCCGATGGAAGCTACTTTGGTTGTGATTCTACCGTTAATGTAATCATTGATTTTCACCCCGAAGCTACTACTGATTTCACCGCTACTTTAGCTGTAGACGAAAGCATTATTATTGGAGGGCTGACTTTTGATGTTAACAATCCATCAGGCATAGTTATCGTTCCTAATTCCAGCGGGAATGGCTGTGATTCAACCATAAATGTGGCTATTCAATTTGAAGATGGGTTTGATCTGGAAATGTTTTCTTTCGCTCCAAATTGCCCCGATGAAGAAAATGGAGGTATCACGATAGACACAATTTTAGGGCTAGAATTGCCAATTTATGTATTTCTAAATGGTGTTCCGCAAAGTATATTTGTGACTTATCCAATTGAAATTAATGACCTAAGTTCAGGGTTTTACATAGTTGATTTTGCAGATGTGACAGGACAGGGTTTCACGTCCGAAATTGATGTGCCAAATGCACCAACGCTCCTTTTAGATATTGGACAAAATCAAACTATCAGTATCGGTACGACTATCAACCTAACGCCACAAACGACCGTCAATAACGCCATCTGGCAGTGGTCTCCAAATGACTTCTTGGATTATAATACCTGTTTAAATACCACCGCAACGCCACTGGATAATATTACCTATCAATTAACGGGGACGACGGATTCAGGCTGTCTGGTATCGGACGAAATTTCTATCTTTGTTGAGCAGGAAAATCCGGTATTTGCGCCCAATATTTTTAGTCCAAATAATGATGGGTCTAATGATTTTTTCACCATTCAAGGTACCAACGAAATTGCCATTATTAAGCAGTTTCTTATTTTTGACCGCTGGGGCAGTTTGATGTTTGAACGAACTAATATCACAGCAAATGATGATAAAAATGGATGGAATGGAACCTTTCAAGGTAAAAAGGTTGAATTAGGCGTTTATGTTTTCTTTGCAGAAGTAGCATTAATTGATGGAACGGTACAGATTTTGGAAGGAAGTGTGACGGTTCTTTAATAAATCGAACGAGGAAAGGAGATGAAGACTCATTTGATTTCAAACAATAAGCAAATTCTAAAAGATTAACATAAACCTATTGGAAGAAAAAAAGAAACTCCCCGCAGGAAAAAATTATGAGAAAAAGTCTTTAGGAACTATGCTTATCTATTGAAAAAAAATGTGAGACTGGAGGGATTCGAACCCCCGACCCCTACCCTGTCAAGGTAATGCTCTAAACCAACTGAGCTACAGTCTCATGCAGAATAAAAATCAAAATTGAACTAAAAATTGAAAACGCTTTCGTTTTGTTTTGATGATTTTCATACGTTGTAGTGCAAAAGTAATTTCCTTTTGGAAAAAAGGAAGGAAAATTGCGTTTTTTTTCTTTTCAAAATTGATTTAAATGCTTTTTTGAAGTGTTTTGTCGCCTTTCACTAAAACAATAAAGTTAAATATATTAATTTTATTTTCAATAAAATTACACTTTAGCCTAATTTTTATTTTGTGCTTGAATATGGTTTAATATGACTTCACCACCGCTTGACCCTTACCTCCTCATTTCTAATCAAGACATCTCGCCTGCTGACCAGCGTCAGTTGCTCAAAAATGTCCGCTATACAAAAGGTGGTTATCGCAATCGTCATGGCTATCAAGAACCAGAGTTTCTCGATTTCTGTGCGGCACTTGGTCGGACTAATTTGCCGATGTCTGATAAAAAATGGTTCTATGATTTGTTTTCAAGAATGAATAATATTGACCAATTGCCCGCCTTAGATTTTCCTCAATTTTTAAAGGGACTGAATATTAATTTTCAGCCACTGCGTTATGTTTTAGAACGAAAATTAATCCGCGATGTCTTATTGCAGCATCTGTCCGAAGCGACGATTTTTCAAACACCTCTTCTTTTTGACAAAGCTCCTAATTTGAAAGAGGGAGACTGTCTATTATTGGTTGGGGAAATGATTTTGCCTAAATCTGAAATTAAGGAAAAAGCGAAAAATTTGGGTTTGACTATGAAGCATCGTTTATCTTCTAAAATCACCCACGTAGTATTAGGACAAGATGCAGAAAACTGGAAAGATGGAACGGAAACAACCAATTTTCAAATCATCACCGAAAGTGCTTTGCAAGCCTATTTTCACCAAAACGCCCCAAAATATATCGAAAAAGACGAGCAATCGGGCGATAAATCGATGGTAAAAAATATCATCAGTCTTTTAGAAAATCCAGACGAAGAAAACATCTCCTTAGGATTAGAATTAATGCAAGGTGGCGGTGTTCCAAAAGCCGCTTTAGAACATTTATTGATATTGGCGAAGACTGCACCTGCTTCAGAAATGCGCAAAGAATCGAAGGCATTATTAGAACCACATGCGCCATCAAAATGGTTGCCTTTACTGAAAAACAGACTTGGGTTTCATCAAGAAAAATTATGGATGTCGATAGAAAACATTTGTAAGCAAGTCGGTAAATTAGGAGAACAAATTGAACCAGAGATGGCTGCCTTTTTCATCGTTATACTACAAAGGCAATTAGATATTTATCCAGAAATGCGCGATGCTTTAGATGAACCCTTGTATGAAATTTCTGAAAAAATGAACATTGGAGACCATCTTTTAGATGCCAATGCCATTGTCTTTGTGAATGGAACAACGCGTTTGAAAAAAATAGAAATTAAAGAAAAACTAGAAGCCGCTAATTTAAAATATGCCCAAAAATATAGCCCAAAAGTAACGCATGTCCTCATTGGCAGTAATCCAAAAATGTGGGATTTAAATAAGACCAATTTTAAAATTATAACCGAAAATCATCTCCAAACTTACCTCTCTAAAACCACGCCGAGCTACCTCGAAGAAGCCGCCGAAGCAGGAAATACACAAATGACGGACAATTTGTTGCAAATGTTGCACAGCTCCCATGAATCCAACGTTTCGATTGCCCTTGAAATGCTTGACGGTGGTGGTGTTCCAACGGATTTGTTAGTACCTGTTTTGGTGATTAATAAGTCGGCAAGTGACGCTAAAATTCGTGCTAAAGCTCGTAAATTATTGGAATTATATGCGCCCGTAGATTGGTTGCCTTTGATAAAAAACAAGCTACTTTTTAAAGGCATTACCGCTAACGCGAAGGAAAATGATTTAAACAAAAAACTGGATAAATTGTCGAAAGAAACCTCGTATGAATCAGCGGCAATATTATCCATAGGCTTGTTTAAAAAGTATAAACGCGGGCTGCGGTTTATGATGAAAAAATCGAATCAAAAGAATTATTTCGACGCTGCTAAATTGTTGCTGGATGGAACACATCTGGCATTTGCCGAAGGATTGGGTTTTAAAAATTGGCGAAACCATGCGCCAGATGCGGTTATTTTAATGAGTCCAATGAAATTGGCAGTTCATTTTCCAGCATCTTTATTGGAATTGGGGAAGATTGAAAGCATTGATTGTCACAATTGTAAATTTGTGACGATGCCAAAAGATATCACCAAATTTACGGACATCAAGGAGCTGGATTTTTCTCATAATTTTATAAAAACATTGCCGCAAGAATTGCATAAATTAGCAAATCTAGAAGTGTTAAATTTGAAAATGAATCAATTTGATGAATTTCCTATTCAATTAGCGACATTGAAAAATTTAAAAAAAGTGGATTTGCGTTTTAATCGAACGAACCATCAGTTTGCGAAGTTGACGCTGCCACAAGAGGTTAAAGATGCTCTACCAAACTGTGAATTTATTTTGTAATCTCCTTGTGTAAGGTAGGTGACCCCAATTTTTGACTTTTAAAAAAGTAATTTCCTAAGATAAAAATTTTAGGCTCCCGAAGTTGGGGACTACATACGGACCTTGGGTTAAGTAACACGTACTAATTAATCAGGTAATTTTTAAACATCTTTTTCTGCTATTCTCCTTTAAAAAAGACTTCAAAAAAAGGATTATTCAATCCTTTTTTAAAGAAAACTATCGAAAAAATCTTGTCCAAAAATTTTACCTGATTAATCACTACGCGTTACTTAAGTAGGTGACCTTAAATAATCGATACTTTTAACAGAGGATATTTTTTGTTTAAGAAATTTAAAAAATCCTTTAATAGTCCTTCTATTGAAGGCGTTTTTAAGTTTTTTAAACGGAAAATAGTCCTGTCGAAAAGTGTCGATTATTTAGAGGCACTTACTTAAGAGGGTCGGCACGCTGTGCCTGCATTTCTAAACAAGTACATCTCTCGCAAAAAACTGTTGACGTGTGCATGCAGTTTTTCGTACACCCCATTTTACTCGGAACAGTTATTATATCTATGTAAAATTACTATGTGCGCTATATATTTATTAGACTTTGGACGGAATTCAAATCCTATAAAATCGTAAATAACTGATTTTCAATTAGTTAAAAAATAGCAACTTAATTTTTGCTGTTTTTTTGTTTTAATTTTCAAAAACTGGGAAAGTTCAAGTTGAAAAAAATGACGCATTAAACATATTTATATTTTTAAACGATTGATTACCAGTAACTATTTTTGATTATTTGATATAAAGTCCGTAAAAACTCCTTTTTGCAAAATTTTATATCGATTTTCAGGTAAAATTATCAAATCAAATATAGTATTTATTTACAGATAAAATACTTTTTCGTCCAAAGTCTAATACTTATTTAAAGCACATAAAAACTTTTGTCTAATTTTTTTTCTTTACTTTAGCCTTTTGTACCCAACGTTATATGAATAAATTCCTTCTTTTAACCAGCATTTTATTATTTCTTTTTGTGAGCATGCTCAGCGCACAGAATGGATATAGTTTGCGTTCGGTAAATAAAGTTGAAATTCCATTTGAGTACGAAAGTAACCTGATTATTATCAAAGCGACTTTTCAGGGTTTTATGCCCTTAAAATTTATTTTTGATACCGGCGCAGAACACACGATTATTTCGAAAAGAGAGATTACTGATATTTTAAAAATACCCTATCGACGAGAGTTTAAGCTACTTGGGTCAGATATGAGTGCAGAGATTTCGGCCTTTCTAATTTCAGGTGTTCAGTTGCAAATTTCAGATTTATTACTCCCCAATCAGTCGATGTTGGTGCTTAGCGAAGACCATTTGCACTTAGAGGAAGTTGCAGGTATTCAGATACATGGAATTTTGGGTTCAGACGTCTTTAAACGCTATGTCGTAAGGATTGATTATTCAAAAAAAGTCATTACGCTGTACAGTAATAATATATTTAAATTACCTAAAAAAGGGTTCGAAGCCATTGATATTGAAATCTTTAAAAACAAGCCATACTTGAAAGAAACGCTTTGGTTGACGCCAACGGATAGCCTTCCTGTCAAATTATTGATTGATACGGGCGCAGCACTTTCCTTATTGATTCATTCGGATAGTGACACGTTGTTGACCATTCCAGAGGGTGCCCGTTTGGGGAAATTAGCCTTTGGATTGGGTGGTTTTATTGAAGGGTATTTGGGGCGAATTCAAAAATTGAAATTAGGTAATTTCCAACTTAATGAAGTCCTCACTAATTTTCAAGATTTAAATGAAAATTTAGACACTACTTTTTTGAATAATCGGAATGGATTAATTGGCAATCAAGCATTAAATAGATTCGATGTTATCCTTCATTATCCGCAGCAAAAATTATATTTACGACCGAATAAAAAGTACAAAAAAGCGTTTGAATTTGACAAAAGCGGTTTGATTGTGATTGCGACTTCTCCAACTTTGAATAAGTTTACGATTCACGATGTTTTGAAAAACTCGCCTGGAAAAGAGGCTGGTTTGCAAAAAGGAGACGTCATTAAAAGTATCAATCGTTTCCATGCTAGCTTTTTTTCTTTACGAGAAATTAATCGAGCGTTGAAAAAAAAGGTAGGTAAACGAATTAGAATGGTCGTTAAAAGGGGGGAAAGACGAATGGTTTTTTATTTTAAACTTCGAAAACTAGTCTAAGGAACGCGAATTAAATAATAACCTATCTAAAACAAAAGGAGTTTGAGGGGTAAAAACGGTTTTATAAAACCCATTTTACCATTCAAACTCCCTTTGTTTTTGCATCAGATTTAAGAGTCTTAAAGTAGAATTAGGGAATAGGCAATTAATAACTTACGAATTTGACAGGGCTACTTTCCTCTTCCCTTAAGTAGATAGTTATTTAGAAGTTGTTGCGATAGTGCGATTCTTCATAGAACTGTATTGGTTTTCAAGTGTTTATAACTGGCTGAAAATTTTGAAAGGATATGTTAAGTAACGACGAAAAAATAAATTGTCCAGCTGGACGAGGTTATTTTTTTCTCCGTTTTTCTTTGAAAGAAAGAGTATTGTTGATACTAAAGTAATATACCATATTTATTGATAGAATTTTAGAACTAAGGTTTTTTTGATAGTTTTTCTTTAAAAATCCTTGTATAGCCTACGTTACAGAATGATTTTTAAAGGAAAAATAGCGAAAAAAGATAGTCTTAAAAACTATCAATAAATATGGTTTACTACTTATGACTGATTTCAAAGGAAAAATTGAGGACAAAAGAATCCTTCCAGTTGTCCAATTTATTCTTTTGTTGTTGCTAGATGAATATTAGTCCTTTTTAAAACGAGATAACAATTTTACATAAAAAAATGGTTCAGTCCTATTTAATATGTACACATAAAAAATAGAATTATGTCTAAAATAAAAAATAAAAAAATGCCTAAAGGTGCAGCGAATATGAAACGTTGGACACGCATGGAAGGTGAGCATTCTTGGACGATGTTTAAAGTCATTTCGGAGTTTGTAGAAGGATTTGAAAAGTTAAATATGATTGGCCCCTGCGTTTCCATCTTTGGGTCGGCACGGACAAAACCTGACAATCCAAACTATAAAAAAGCCGTTAAAATTGGAAAATTATTGACCAAAGAAGGCTTTGGCGTCATCACAGGTGGCGGTCCTGGTATCATGGAAGCGGGAAATAAAGGCGCTTATGAAAATGGTGGATTGTCCGTAGGATTGAATATTAATTTGCCGTTTGAACAAAACAACAATCAATGGATTGATCGCGATAAAGTATTGAATCACAGTTATTTCTTTGTCCGGAAAGTCATGTTTGTTAAATATGCACAAGCCTTCGTTGTGATGCCTGGTGGCTTTGGGACTTTGGATGAAATGTTCGAAGTTTTGACCTTAATTCAGACGAAAAAAATTACGCCAGTACCGGTTATTTTAGTCGGCACAGAATTTTGGTCGGGTATGAAAGATTGGGTAAGAAATGTGATGTTGGAGCAGTATGGAACGGTTAGTGCAAAGGATTTAGATCTCATTCCAATTGTTGATTCTCCGAAAGAAGTGATTGACATTATCCACAAGTTTTATGCGAAAGAACGCCATAAAATTGAACCGAATTTAAGTTTAAAATAAATATTCATGGTTTACTTGTTGTATTGCTTCCTGGCTAAACCGCCTCCGCAGCAATGCAACAATAAAGCCCTGAAACAATATAGCGATGAAGTTAAAGTTTCAAGATTTTTTATTGAGGTTTCCAGAAGTGGAACTTCCCGTAACGTTAAGCGATGAGACGCTCACGGTTTTTAGTAACGAAAATCCACCGATAAATTCCTTGGTGGCACACCAGTTTATCAATGTTTTTGAAGATACAGACATGGACGATATGACGGAATATGTGCCCTGTTTCAAAATACCGAAAACAGAGAATTTTCATGCCGTCGTTTTCTGGAAAGCAGGATTGCTTAATTATCAATTTGTCTTAATGACCTACGATAAATCAGGCAATTTTATCGACAGCCGCACGCTTGCTGGCACGACCTCTAATGGCGAATTGGTCATTAAATCCGTCGCGACCTTCGGCGAAGATTGGTCGGTATATATTGTGTCCGGTGCGCAAGATACCACTGCAGAAATGTACGACGCGGGCACAAGTACCACGACAGAACTAGAACTCGCGCCTGATGGCGTTATCCACTAGCGGATTGATTCGATTATTTGATTGACTCGATTGATTTGATTATTTCGATTAACTCGATTATTTTCGCACCAATCGAGTTAATCAAAATAATCAAATCAATCATGTTAATCTTCACTAATCAGCAACTTGAAAGCACGCTACCCTACTCTGCCTTAGTTCAACAGCTCCACGCCGCTTTCTGCGAAAACATCACTGTCCCACTAAGGCATCATCACCAATATGACAACCCAACAGAAGGTGTTGACTCTACCTTATTGTTAATGCCCGCTTGGAAAAGTGGTGAATATTTAGGTGTGAAAATCATCACTGTTTCCCCTAATAATGCGAAACATAAATTGCCTTCTATCCACGGCGTTTACTTGCTTTTCAATGCACACACGGGCGTACCGATTGCGCAGATGGATGCGAAAATTTTGACATCACGGCGCACGGCAGCAGCTTCTGCACTGGCTTCCAGTTTTTTATCGAGAAAAGATAGTCGAACATTATTAATGGTTGGGACGGGGGCACTTGCGCCTTGCTTGATTGAGGCGCACGCAACAGTTCGACCGATTGAAAAGGTATTGGTTTGGGGTCGAAATTTTGCAAAAGCACAGCAAGTAGTTTCAACATTGAATTTACCCAATTTAGATATTCAGCCGATTGAAAAAATAGAAATGGGCATTGCGGAAGCAGATATTATTTCTTGTGCAACGTTGAGTGAACAGCCCTTAGTTTTTGGCAAATATTTAAAAGTAGGACAGCATTTAGACTTAGTCGGTTCATTCAAACCCAATATGCGCGAAGTCGATAATGTAACCATTCAAAAGGCGACCGTCTTTGTTGATACGTTGGAAGGGGCAACTAAGGAATCCGGGGATATTCTTTCTCCCTTGCAATCTGGCATTTTAAAAATAGAAGATATTCAAGCTGATTTATTTGGCATTTGCCAGCAAGATATTTTTTGTAGAAAAAACGATGCAGAGATTACCCTTTTCAAATCAGTGGGTCATGCCTTGGAAGATTTGGCGGCAGCGAGGATGGTTTTTGAAAATAGATAAAAATAACCTATGTGCAATATTCTACGCCCCTGATTCTTGAAAAGCCAACCTTTATTTCCATTTACTGTTTTAAATCTATAATTTAGATGTTTAACTGAGAACTCAACAAATTTCATTTTAGCCGAAATTCGGCAAAATAAATTTGGAAAACCTACAATTTTAATGGATATTATATCTTTTAAAGAAAGTATTTGGTTGCTAAACCAAACTTTTATTGGCACACCAGAAATCTGTTGAGTTTTCAGATGTTTAAACATAAGTAAATAGGTGACCTTAAATTGATAACTATGCAAATCGAACAGGCGTTAAAACAGAAAAAATTTAAGAATGAATTTCACAAATTACGGGTTAATCTGCTCTTCTCCGCGGGCTGGTTGAACGGTAAAGTCAAAAAATTTCTTGCGCCCTACGACATCACTCAAAAACAATTCAACATTCTTCGCATCCTTCGCGGACAATACCCCGACGACACGGGCATGACGATTATGGACATCCGCGACCGTATGGTGGATAAAATGTCCGATGCTTCTCGAATTGTCAATAGAATTTATAAAAAAGACTTAATTGGTAGGAAACCTTGTATCCACGATAAGCGGCATACGCGGGTTTGGATTACGGGAAAAGGCATGGAATTGCTCGCGGCAATTGACGAGAAAATGCCGTATATGGATAATATTTTTAATTTGACGGAGGAGCAGGCGCGGACATTGAATTGTATGTTGGAAGAGATGCGGGAAGGGTGATTTTTTTATTATTCGTCGGAATGTATTGGAAATAGGAAGGTTCCGATGAGAAATAAATTCTAGGATTTAATACCGTTACTACTTTTTCAAACAAAAATTGCCTTGCCAAACGTTCCCGTCCAACAAGGCAATTATATCCTAAAAACACTCTCCTAAAAAAGCATTTTAAATTTCATGTAAAGTCAACCAACGCCATGCGCCGTCAACCATAAGCCGTTTGGCTTACTCTCCTTTCGCCTTAGCAATCACCTCATCCGCAACACCTTTTGGTGCTTCTGCGTAGTGAGAAAATTCCATTGAGCTACTTGCACGACCAGAAGTAATGGTACGCAAAGAAGTTACGTAACCAAACATGTTTGCCAAAGGCACATCTGCTTGAATACCAACTGCCCCACCTGGACGTTGCTCCTGACCTTTAGGCATACCACGACGACGGTTCAAGTCACCGATAACGCTACCAACGTAATCTTCAGGAGTTACTACTTCCAATTTCATGATTGGCTCCATCAATGCTGGACGGCAACTACGTGCTGCTGCACGGAAACCTTCCTTCGCACACAATTCAAAAGCAATTGGCTTCGAATCCACCGCGTGCATACCCCCATCAAAAATGCGGACTTTCATGCTGTCGATGTTGTAACCTGCCAAAATACCGTTGTCCATCATCGCTGTGAAACCATCACGGATTGGTTTGACGTAGTTTTTATCAATTGCACCACCTACTATAGCCCATTCGAATTCCAACTTAACCTTACCTAATTTAAAATCGTCGCTATCCAAGAATTCTTGAGAGGCAGGGCCTAACTCGAATTGCATGTCTGCAAACAAACCAGAACCACCCGTTTGCTTTTTCAATTTCTCCCGGTGCGTCACTGACTTCGTCAATGCCTCACGGTAACTTACTTGTGGCTCTCCTTGGTTACATTCCACCTTGAACTCACGTCGTAAACGATCAACGATAATTTCCAAGTGCAACTCACCCATACCAGAAATAATGGTTTGGTTGGTTTCTTTGTCGTATTTTACTTTGAACGTTGGATCTTCTTCAGCCAATTTAGCCAAGCCCATACCCAGTTTGTCCATATCTTTTTGCGACTTTGGTTCTACTGCAACACCAATTACTGGGTCAGGGAAAACCATAGATTCCAATACAATTGGATGCGCTTGATCACAAATCGTATCACCGGTACGTAAGTCTTTAAAACCTACACCCGCAGCGATATCTCCAGCTTGTACACTCGGAATTGCATTCTGCTTATTAGAGTGCATTTGGTACAAACGGCTAATCCGCTCTTTCTTCGTAGTCCGTGGATTGTAGATATAAGAACCTGCATCCAAAGTACCAGCATAGACACGGAAGAATGCCAAACGACCAACAAAAGGGTCAGTAGCAATCTTAAATACCAATGCTGTAAATGGCTCATCCACGGAATTTTTACGTGTAATGGCTACATTATCCTTCGTACTTGGATCTGTTCCTTCGATGTCAGCAACATCTGAAGGAGAAGGCAAAAATGCACAAACTGCATCCAATACTGCCTGAACACCTTTGTTTTTAAAGGCAGAACCACACATCATTGGTACAAATTTGCTGTCCAATACTGCTCCACGAACTGCTGAACGCATTTCTTCTTCTGTAATAGAATCTGGATCATCGAAGTATTTCTCCATCAATGTTTCCGTCTCATCGTATTCTGCGATTGCTTCCAACAATTTCCCTCTCCACTCTGCTACTGTTTCTTTCAAATCTTCAGGAATTGGAACTTCTTTATAGGTCATCCCCATATCGTCCTCATTCCAAATCATTGCTTTGTTGGTAATCAAATCTACCACACCTTCAAAAGTCTCTTCTGCACCAATTGGAATCTGCAATGGAATCGCAGGAGAACCCAATTTTTCATATACGTCTTTTACAACTTCCAAGAAGTTTGCACCAGAACGGTCCATTTTGTTTACAAAACCGATACGTGGTACTTTATAGTTATTGGCTAAACGCCAGTTTGTTTCAGATTGTGGCTCAACACCAGAAACTGCACAAAACAAAAATACCAAACCATCCAAGACCCGTAGAGAACGATTCACCTCAACGGTAAAATCCACGTGACCAGGAGTATCAATGATATTGAATGTATATTCAGTATCTTTCCAAGTCCAGTTTGTTTTCGTCGCTGCTGAAGTAATTGTAATACCTCGCTCTTGCTCTTGCTCCATCCAGTCCATCGTGGCTGCACCATCGTGAACCTCACCGATTTTGTGGCTCACACCTGTATAGTAAAGCACTCGTTCTGTCGTCGTCGTTTTACCTGCGTCAATGTGCGCGGCAATACCAATATTTCGAGTTAATTTTAAATCTCTTGCCATGATGACTTTCCCCTTCGGGAGTTTAAAAGGTTAATGTAATAGTAAAGGTATGGTTATGGATTAATGGTTAATGTAAAAAGGCGTTAAACATGAATCCCTAAACATTAACTATTAAGTACATATAATTTCATGCCAAGCCTGATTGTTAATGAATAAAGCGTAATTATTTGTTAAAATTCGTTTAATCAAAATTAATAACTGATTTTGACATTAAATGAACCTTAATTTTAATACAATTATTCAAGAAACAGTTTAGTTTGCAAATTAAGTTTTTTCTTAATTCGTAAAATCGAAATTTTTCACGGTTTGAGCATTTCAATTTGCATAAAAATGGCAAAGCGTGAATAATGAAGTAATTCACTATTCACGCTTTTTTTACCTGCGATTCATCAATGAATTACACGCGGAAGTGAGCAAATGCACGGTTAGATTCCGCCATTTTGTGCGTATCTTCTTTGCGCTTCACTGCTGCACCTTCTCCTTTGCTTGCTGCGATTAATTCTGCTGCCAATTTCTCAGCATATCCTTTTCCACTTCTTTTTCGAGAAAAAGAAATCAACCACTTCATACCAATAGATACTTTTCGCTTAGCACGAACTTCCACAGGAATCTGGAAAGTAGCACCACCAATACGCTTACTACGTACTTCTACCTGAGGCATAGCCGTTTTCAACGCTTTTTCAAAAACTTGGTGTTCGTTTGCTTTTGTACGTTCTTTGATGATATCCATTGCATCATAAAAGATTTTAAAAGCAGTACTTTTCTTGCCACTCAACATCATCATGTTGACAAACTGGGTTACAGTTTCGTCACCAAATCTTGGGTCTGGAGCAATTATCCGCGGTTTTGGCTTTCTTTTACGCATCGCTTATTTATTGACTCGATTGGATTGATTATTTTCGATTGTCTCGATTTTTCGCCCCTTTCGATTATTATTAACTTATTATATTTTCAGAATCAGGAGACTATATATATTAGGATAAAATTTTCATCTCCCAATAACCAGTCAACTAATAAAAATTACTTCTTAGGTCGTTTAGTACCGTAACGTGAACGAGACTGCAAACGGTCAGTTACACCAGCCGTATCCAATGCACCACGTACAATTGTATACCGAACCCCAGGTAAATCTTTTACCCGACCTCCACGTACCAATACGATAGAGTGTTCCTGCAAGTTGTGACCTTCCCCTGGAATGTAGCAAATAACCTCCAAGCCATTTGTCAAACGTACTTTTGCTACTTTACGTAAAGCTGAATTCGGCTTCTTTGGCGTTGTCGTATATACACGAGTACAAACTCCACGTCGCTGTGGGCAAGAGTTCAAAGCACGAGATTTTGACTTCTCGATGATTTGCTTCCGACCTTTACGTACCAATTGATTAATAGTTGGCATATTCTACTTTTTATATCCCTTCAAGCGGAAATTTTTAAGCGTTAAAAATTTCGTTAAAGTGACTTATTTAATTCTCCTAAAAACAGGATTGAATCAAACATTTCAATTATTATAAATTTCGCTTTTCGCGAATTTTGATACTCTACTGATTTTCAATGAGTTGTAAAACTCAAATTTGCTCGAAAAGACGGATTTTGAGACCTATTTTTCCTAAGCGGATGCAAAGGTACTACATTTAATGGGAAAAACAAAGAGGGGATTGAAGTTTTTTTGAAATTAAAGGAAAGAACAATCAATACTTTCCTACTATAAATTTTACCGTAAGAATTTTAGCAAATTTGTCTTTTAAAAACTGAAATTAATTTCAACATAAAAATGAGCGCAAATATAAACTTTCATCGCCAAACGAGAGATAAAACAGTATTTCAAGAAAAATGCAAATCTACGCCAATAGTAAAAAGATTGATTCTACAGAAAACAAGGAATCTAAAGTTTTGACACTGCCAGAAGAATCCGATGTCCATTTAGATTTAAGAACCCATCCTGAAAAGTTTCCCAAGTTTTGGGCATACGTCGGCGTAGCGGTTCTTATTTTAGGAATAATCTTTCCTGATTCTTATATCACATATATTATGATTATTCCCAGTTCAATCTTATTTTATAACTTGAGCTTTGGACGGAAAGGGTTTCTATTATTAGAAAAAGAGCTCAAATTTAAACAACAAAAAAACCGAGCAGTCACAGACCACTCGATTTTCGCTTTATCTCGCAATAGAATGTTATATACATCTTCCTGAGGAACGATAAAAAATAAGTTGCCAATCGCCTAATTAAACACAAAAGCCATCTCCACTCGACGATTCAATTGCATAGTCCGTTCGCTGGCATTGGAAGCCACAGGATTTCGTTCCCCATAATATTCGGTAATCAACTGCTGACGTCTCATGCCCCGATTGATGAGGTAAAACATTGCTGCTTCGACCCGCCGTTTTGACAAATCCAAATTGTATTCATCCGACCCTCGACTATCTGCATGTCCAGTCATTTGAATGCGCCAATCTGGGTGTGTAACCATGACTTCCGTTAACTTATCTAAGTAGGTGAAAGACCGATTTTCGATTTTATCCCTATCCGAATCGAAATACAAGTTTTGAATCGCTAAATCCAAAATCGCTTTCTCCTCCGCCGTCGCCACAGGGCAACCATTCGGACTATTGCCGAATGAATTTGGACAATTGTCATATTTGTCAGGAATGCCATCGCCATCCGCATCTACTTTGGACTCTGGACAACCTTCCAAACGCAGTGGACCTGCCTCGTCTGGACAAACATCTTTTTCATCAATAATACCGTCCCTATCACGGTCACTCAATGGACAGCCATTGTTGACCGCCAAGCCTGGTACCTCTGGACACAAGTCCAAATCATCGCGCAAGCCATCATTATCGCGGTCGCCAAGTGGGCAACCTTTATTCGTTTTCAAGCCTTTAACTTCTGGACATAAATCATCTTTATTCAAAATGCCGTCTTCATCTTTATCGCCATCAGGATTATCTTCATCTTCCTCCTCTTCGTCTTCTCCTGGACAACCTTGATTTTCAACAGGTCCCCACACATCTGGACAAGGGTCATCTTTGTCTAAAACAGTATCCTTGTCTCGGTCTTTTTTCATACCCAAACGAAGACCTAACGTAATCTCGTGGCTACCTTTCGAACCTTCATTCAAATCGGATAGCGTAAAGTCGTAGGCATACGACGCCATCAAACTTTGCGTCAAATCAAGACCCAACATCATCGAAACCGCATCCTCTGAGCGATACGATAAGCCTGTCCAATATTTCTCTTGAAATTGAGCTTTCATATTAAAATCAACTTGGATGGGCGCAGTATTCGCATATTTAATTAAAGCAGAAGGTTGTAAAGTCACCGTTTCATTTAAACGAAAGTTATACCCCACAACTCCGAAGATATGCGGGACTAAATCTGTCGTTTCTCCACTATTATCACCACCTAAATCAATGTTTCGTTTTAACAATTGAGGTGTTGATACACCAACAAAAATGCCATTGTTTAAATCTAAATGTACACCTACATTCAAATCAGGATGCCACGTTCTATCCATACCCGCCATCAAGGTTTCATCGTCCAATTCCCTCGCCAACAAGTCATCACTAAGCTGAAAGCTATACATGCCGGACCTCAGACCAATCCGCAACATACTGGCATTGGTACTGTCGTCGCCGATTTGAAGTCCATAACTACCACCAACGGAAAAGCCCGTTCGCTTCATTTGACCAGCGACATCATTATATAGTGTACCCCCAATACCTATTGGTCCGCCTTGCAGCGGACTGTTAGCAGTTATAATTTGGGTCTTCGGTGCATCTTCTATCCCAACCCATTGTGTTCGATACGTCAAACGCGTATCAATATATGGATCCTTACCCGCCAAAGCAGGATTGAAGCCATATTCATTCATTATATAATTGGTAAATAACGGATATTGCTGCGCAAAACCGATTTTTCCAATTAAAATGAAAGCTATAAAAAGTATAAATTTTTTCATTTTAAAATGGTTGGAGGGATGTTTAAATCATGGTGATTTTAAAAATCACCATGATTTTTACTCTCCCTAAGTTTAACGAACAATAGTCACCGACCCTGTCAACACTATTCCTGCTTCATTATTCAAATTCACAACATAATAATACGCTCCAGAAAGCAAGTCATTTCCGTCTTTATCTGTTCCTTTCCAGTCATTATTATAGCTGGAGACATCGAAGACCAAACTTCCCCAACGGTTGTAAATTTTAACCTCATTATCTGGGAAATTTTGAATATCAACAATCTCCCAATTGTCGTTCAAGTCATCACCATTTGGTGAAATGATATTGTAAATTGTTGGGCGACAAGCCTCCCCAATTTCGCCACTATTAGAAAATTTACAGCCATTGGTATCGGTTACAGTTAATTCAAAATTGCCTCTACGCACTCCTGTGATAGCATTCGTATTGGAATCATTTGACCATTGATAAATATAAGGCGCAGTGCCACCATTGACAATCGAAATAACTTCTCCATCTTCGCTATCTGCACAGGTTACGCTCGTGATGGTAAATTCAATCGAAATCTCATTTTCTGGCTCTGTCACTGTTACTAAATTGGTCGCTTCACAGCCATCTCCATCGACAACGGTATAAGCATAATCTCCAACTTGAAGGTTCTTGTTTTCAAGAGCAGACGAACCGTTTGACCACGCAATAGTGTAAGGTGCTGTGCCATTACTTGGTTCTAAAACGATACTTCCAGTACTTTCACCTTTACAACCAACATCGGTCATCGTTGGATTGACACCAAATGCCAGTTCTGTTACCAAAAATGAAACGGATTCGGAGACGTTACACAAGCTATTTGTAACGGTCAAAGTAGCTTGTTTGCTACCGATTGCGGTGAATGAAACATCCATTGGATTGGGAGAGTTTGACGTTTGCGGTAATGCATCTACACCAAAATCCCATTCAAAAGTCGTTTCATTAACATCCGCATTTCCTATATAAAAAAACGAATAAGTTGTGCCACAAGAGGAACCTGTTGGTTCGAAATCAAAAGCAGCGATGTCCACACAGTCAGGGGAAATACCGCTGGGTTGCTGAAAGCCCTGCAAGATGATTGTACCATCAGGACCGACCAACGTTGAGCAGCCAGGACATTGCCCGTAAGTGGACAATAAAGTAGTGCCATCATTGCCTGTCTGAGTTGCCCCTATGGAACAAATGGTACTCCTTACGATGGATTGTGCTTGAAGCGAAAAGGAGAACCAATTCCCCAAGGCAATCATTATAATAAGTGATATATTTTTCATGGAAATTGATTTTAATTTAATTATTAAAGAGGTCAAACCGCTTGGCTGTCAGAAGTCAGATGGTTTAGAACTTTAAATAACCAGTTTTCTGATTTTTGACAGTAAAACTGGCTGACCTCTGACCTCTGCTAAATATTAGACTTCTTATCCTTTAATAAATACTCGTCTGAAAATATTTTCATCCGCTATTTTCCTTTTAAACAAAAATCAACAGAGGAACTATTCTATGATTTTTTAAAGCAAGCATTTTAAAGGGTAACAAGTCTAAGTAGGTTTACATATTTAATTAAAATCAATTATTTGGGTCAAAGGTAATGGAAGCTCTATCCAATAGATAACCCGTTAAAATCAAGTCAATTTCCCCAAATGGATTTGGAATAGCTTGAATATCCGTCTCCTCTGGGAAACTCATAATTCGTGTACCGCGTGTGAAGCTTGGACTCAAAAAAGTCATATCCACATTATTCACACGTAGTCGCCCTGGCTGGTCATTTTTCAAGCCACTTTTAATAAACAGTACTTTTCCTACTGGTACTTGGTAGATATTAATATCTGTAATAAAATCAAGAATAACCGGCACGATAGCAAAGTTTGTATCAACCAACATCCCTGTACACATACAGTCTTTAATCGTTACTCCTTCCCCAAAGACAGGCATATTTGGTGTAGTTGGATGCATAGTCGAAGGTGCTGGACCAACATTGGTCAGTTCCATACTTGAATTACCCGCTGTTATCCAAAATACTTTACCATTAGGAACTGTAAAAGTACCCACGGTGTATAAAACATGTTCTCCAGCAATTCCTTGTGGAAAATCAGAAGAACTACCCGGCGCATCGAATCCAGAACCACCCCTCAAATTAACAGCATTATCACTTCCAGAAATAGTCAAAATTCCATTGTCATAATTCAATTCTTGTAATTCATTTTCACTATCTAAATCATTGTCTGCCGGAAGGTAAATGCCATCCCCGTTATTTGGTGCGACCGTGCCATCTGCATTCAACAAAACCAAGGTGTCATTGACCAATCCTAAAGTTTGCAACTCATTCGTATTGCTTACATCGAATTCAATACCCGCGCTATTTGGCGTACCATCAGCATTTAATAAAACCAATTCACCCAACTGTATGCCTAGCGTTTGCAACTCATTGGTTGAGCTTGCATCGAAAGGAACAGTATTTCCTGTTAATACGCCACTTTGATTTAACAAACCTAGTTCCCCATTTGACGAAGTTAATGATTGAATTTCATTGGTGTTACTATCGTCAATCACACCTCCATTGGATACTAACTGAACAGGGTCACCAGAAGTTGTTCCGTCAATATTGAGAATAGATAAAACACCATTTTCATAGCCAATCGTCTGAAGTTCGTTAGTTGGATCTTCATCCAAACCGCCGCCAGTATCGGTGATAGCAACAGGGTCTCCAGTAGGTGTTCCATCAGGTGCGAGGAGTGTCAATTCGCCATCTTGATAGGAGAGTGTTTGTAATTCGTTGCTATCATCCAAGTCATTGTCACCGATTACGGCAAATGCGACCATTGCGGTATCTGCTACACCAGCAGTTTCTGCACGATTTGAGCTATTTGCGTAAAGTGAGTATGGTACAGAGAGCATTTGAGAAACGCCCATTGCTTGGTAATCTTGTCCGCCTTCTGCATCCATTTCTATTTCTAACCAAAATGTACCATCTCCCCATTCAATATCGGAGAAGTCCGTTTGGGTACCATCTTGATAAGTACCTGCTCCGATGTCAATTGTAAATAAACCAAATCCGTCTGTAACTACTGAATGTGTCTCCACCCACTCAAGAGAAGCCGACGGACTGCCTTTAACAATAGACGCGCGAATGCCTATAAGTTTGGAGGCTAAATCTGCACCCATAGGGTCTTTAGCCGCTGCTTGGTAGCAAATTTTTTGTGGTGCTTGCGCGAATAATGCCGCTGTAAATAGCACCATGAAGGTATTCAAAAGTAGGGATTTTTTCATAATGAAAAATTACTTAAATCGGTTATATAATGTTTAAAGTGCCGGTAGGAAGTATGAATAAGCCGTATTCTATTTTTAGAAATGACGCCCTGCCCTACTTACGATGTTTTTCAAATATAACATGCGAAAAACATCCCTAGTTTCGACACACTGGAAGTTTAATAATTGCCAATAAATATTTCTCAAGAATTACGTTTGCTGAAGGTCTTTGATACTACGTGATCTTTTTTTATAAATATTCATGGGTAGGTACAGTAGAATTTGCTGCCGTTTTTATTAAAAAAACTGGACGTAGTTTGTTCTTTTATTTTTTATATGTCGGAAATTTCTTGAAAGGACAATCTTTCAAAAATTAGGTTGGATTATAAAATGTTTAGCCAAAATGGCTACTAAATTTGTATCTGTCTAACTAGAAAATATGGCGATTAGTATCTAAAAAATATGCTTAGATTATTTCATTCACATTAAATTAAATGCAAATATATTGTCTTATCTTTAGAAAAAGAAAAAAATTCACATTTTAATTATTAATACTTTGAATAAAACTTCAATGAATTGTAAGTATTGAACGAGACGGAGGTCTATCTCTCCCAGATTACTGATAATAAAATTAAATTTTGAAGGGGATTTATTGAAGTTATGAAAAATTAGGTAGGATGGTTTCACGGATTGAATAGAGGAGACGGTTTTCAAGTAGACCTGATGCGTTTTTTGAAATTCAATACTTTGGATATCTCGTTATCCAAGTCAGTACACCGACCCTCTTGGTAACTCCTATTTTCTACTATTCTAAACCACAGCGTGGCGATACGCTTAAATTTTCAAGGCCACAGCGCATTCGTTTTTAACACCATTTCCGTCTGCAATATTTCGCCTTTTTGAAAAACACTGACAAAATAAGTCCCCTCATTTAAATTCAAATGATTGGAGTCCATTTCCACCAAATTTGTTCCTATCAAAATCTCATTTTTTTGTTTGAAAACAGCCCGACCATTGGCATCGTACTTATGGGAAGGATGCGCTGAATATTTTTTTCATAAATTCTGTGCTCTTTTTCAAATTCAATCAAAACCCTTCAACTCCCTATCAATCCCTTCCATAATCTCCTCTGCCAAACCACTTATTTCTTTGTAATTTCTATTTTGACTCTTACTCTGTTTTTTTTCAAATTCAACGCAAAAACATAATCTGTATTCTGTGCAAGTTGACTAAAATCGGTGTCAGGACGACCCAGTGATTTACCATAAACATACTCTAAAGACTCTCCAGCATAAAAAAACAGTTTTGTGGATAATTTCAGTAATATAGTGATGCTGATACAGTTGTAAACTCACTTCATTATTCTTTTCATTTCGCTCGCAAACGGCGTAATATCTAAAGATTAAGTTTCTTAATTGCTTATTTTCAATCAAATTGCCGTGGCTACTTGCCTCAATCTGCCGAATGGTACTTTTCTCAGGAATAAAATAAGATTCACTAACCAATGAACCGTGTAACCTAATGAAACCGAGAAGTTCCTACTTCGATAATTCCGTCCGAGTTGCCACAATCTTGCCTATAGAATCGACATATTCTACCCGAAACTTATTTTGTCCGATGCCTTCTTTCAATACGGCAATATCTACTACCAAATCACCTTTCAAATCAGCCAGATAGCTATTGGTCAAAATTTGGTTTTTATTGCTGGCGTTCCAATTGTTGATTTGTAGCGCAATCAAAATACCAATGACCACCAGAATGATTTCACCAATCGTGTATAATAAATAAGTAACAATTTTCTTTTCTGCAAAAAATGTCTTTCTTGTTTTTCAAAAAAATCTAAGCATGTAGTGCGTTGTTCGCGCAGGCTATTCATGAATTTTACAACCCAAAAAACCGTTGCGCTAATAATGAGAAAATCAATAGAAACTTCAATTAATTTACCGTAGCCAACAGCAATTTCTTCTACCTTCTTTGTCCCTTCCATCGTCGCTTCTCGTAGAATCAGTACCCAACCTCAGCTTTTTAATCCCTGATTATTTCCTGAATTTTCTAAAGCTTAATCACCTTAAAGTACTCCCCAAAATATTCATTGTAACACTTAGCAAAATAACTTCCTGGAGCGTATTGCTTTAGCGAGATAACCGCTTTCGACGCGTCACCAAACCTTGAAATGACATCGCTTTCAATTAATCGTCCTAAGTTATCGTAAATTTCAATGTTAACATCGCCAGCTACGGTAGAGGTTTCACTTATTTCAATGACTAAAACGTCTTTCGTAGGATTAGGAAATACTTTAATATCACTTAAAGAAATATCATTTACATTGTCTATTATTTCAACTTCAAGCGTTACGGTTTCTTCATAAGAACAAGTCCCTGAAGCGTCCATAATCAGAATCATGTAGTCGCCAGTGGCTAAATCCTCGAAAGTATTATTATCGACAAAAGTCACTCCTCCATCAATACTGTATTGATATGGAGAAAAGCCACTCGTCGGATTAATTGTAAGCACACCATCGGTCGCATTCTCCTCAGAGACATTGATTGTTGATACTACAGCAGTGAATGCGCAGCCTTCTCCATTAGGACAAAATGGCTCTATTGCTTCACTGTCAAATTCACCATTATTGGTGATAAGCGTTTCGCCAGCTGAATTTAAGAGCAAAAAATCCCCTTCGCCGAATCCGCAACAAATACCATCACCATACGAGTCAAAGACAAGTAAAGATAAACAAGAACTATAATCCACACAAATTTCTTCCGTAACTACGTCATCCCCTCCATTTAACTCGCCGAACGCTACAAGCTCATTATTTAGTTCATCATAAACTTGCCACGAAGTTTCCTCAGGATAGTCATCGGTATTGATAATAAGCGTAACATAATCGTGGCTAGAATCACTTAAATCTGTACTAATCGAAGAAGAATTATTACTACTGATAGCATCTGCTTCCCCATTTACAGTCAACAAATTTAAAGTGATTTCGTTATTATCTGGCAATAAATTTTCGGTAACCAAAATGGCAACGTCTACCTCCACTGTGTATGGTATATTAGACGTATAATTAACAACGTCCACAACCATTCCATTAGCAATTACTTGAATTTCTGTATTGTTAAAAGTAGTTTCACCATAGTTAGTAACTTTGGCTTTAACTTCGATTTCATCACCACATCTGGCGAAAGCCTCTTCTATAGAAATACCACCTTCTAACAAATGTAGCTTACTTAAAACAATATTTAACGTATCATTCGCACTGTATCCATCCGTTGTATCTGAAACAACCAAGGCAATATTATAATCACCAATTGTTGAAAAATCCTGAAGAATTGTAAATTGGTATTCCGCAGAAACTTGAGGAGTCAATGTTTCGCTAATCGTCAAAGTCTCCACAAGGACATCATCGATTAAGAGTTGAACATCAAAATCCGTCATGTCTTCTAAGCCTGTATTAGCAATTTTTGCTGTAATCAATTCCGTAGCGCCTAAGCTGCCTGAACTTTGAGGATTGATAATTTCAACGGAAGCCAAATCACGAGTCGCTTTAATATCTGCCCAAAACGAAACCCAAGGTCTTGCTTGTTTAATAATCAACTGGTCTTCAACAGTTACTTTATATTCTATATCCATCCCAAAGCCTTCTGCGCCTACGACATTGTAAAGTATCGCAAATTCATCGTGAATAACACCAAGGTAATCCCTCATTTCGTTCAGGTGTATTTCCTCCATCACTATCTCCTCATCGGGTACTAAATTAGAATACCGTATGATAAAATAACCTTCTGCTGGGTCTGTATTCAATAACATTTCTTCTGGAATTGAATTGGCATCTGGATTGGTAATCAGGGATTCTCCCACTTGGGTATTTAGGTAAAAATTATTTTCTGTATTGTAAATAGGGTCAATACTCACCCCTACTCCATTCGATTTTTCTTCTTCATAATTCGGGTGACATAAAATACCCATCGCAGCAATGTACTGGTCAACACGGTAAAAATCTCGCTCATCATACGCTCTAAAATTCCACATACTCGCATAGATTTGCTTAACCGATTTGGAAATATGTCCCTCCCAAGGGTGTTGTGTTTTAGAAGTATACAATCCAGCACCACTAAAGCCTGGTAAATCTTCATTATTGGTACTTGAACGGCATCTGACAGAAGTACCTACAGGAAAAGCGTCATGCATAGTTTGTAATTCATCCAGCATCCACTGCGGCATATCGGCATCCTTAATATCATCTCTCAAGTCCTTGAGCATGTCAATTCGCGTCTCTAAATCATTGATAAAATCAGGGTCTGCAATCATCATTTCTACTCGGGTATAGAAATCATTAAATTTCATAAACTCATCATAAAAGTAAAATGGAATACCAAAGCCATCTGGAATCGTCCCTTCTGGGAATCCAAAGGTTCTCATGGTAGCAACATTCGCACACTTTGCGCCAAACGCAGTAGACATTTCAAATTCAATAGAATCAAGCGGTAAAATCGCTGTTTGGCTTAAATCTCGTTCTGGTGTTTGTTCTTCGGTAGGTCTCAACGCTTCATACCAATCATTCACTTCATCTAAAGTCGCTTCTCTGATAAAATATTTATCTTGTTCTACTCTATAGTAAATATAATTACCTATTAAATTGGCAATCGAATCTATTTGAAGTGGCTCTTTGATATAAGCATTCGGCACATTATCTTGAATCGCTCTTAAGTTGACATGGGATAAAGGTGTCTGTATCACGGAAGTTATAATCCCCCCTACCCTAGGCAAAGAATTAGGTAACGCATCGTACAAAACAATATCTCTTGAACCTGGATTTTCACCAATTGCCATTGCTTTAAAGAAACCAAATCCTTCCGCTTGATTAAAAGGTATAAAATCTATATCACTAAAAACGTCAGATTCTAACACAACATTTAGTCTTGACCCCACATAATCATCTGAATACTGAGCGTTATAAACTGCCTCCCCTCCATCTCCAATAAAGTGCTGCATACTATTTTGAAGAAAAGGCATATTGGCTACCAATAATTCAAATGTTCTTTGGGTAGATTCAAAAGATTGTGCATCTCCAAATGAGAAATTAAAGGAATAGCTTCCAATTGCTCCATTAGGAAGTATTTCATTAGGGTTATAAACGATTTCGCCAGATCCATCATCTCCACTAATACTTGCACCAATAGCATTAAAAAAGTTTGCATGAATAAAATGAGTATTACTATTGATAAAATATACCTTAGGTTCATCAGTACTCTTGTCAAGTATTCCGAACTTTACAAATTGTTGACCATTCAAAAAAGGAGCCCAAGGAACATCCTCGACAACTGCCATACTAACAAACGTTGCCGCATTATCTATAGAGGTTGTGCCATCTACAAATCCAATAGACTCTGCAAAGTTTAAGGGAGCATCCGTAGGCATATTATTAAATTCAGCAATGTCATCAATTCCATCTCCATCTGAATCATCTGGATTGGCTATTGAATGTGCCGTTATCGTGTAGTTTTGCAGCGGGTAAGCGGCAAGCGGTTCAGAGATAATCATATTGCCATCTATGCCCATTGTCATAGAAGTTACTGATTCATAAGACAAATTTGGTTCGTGCTCCGCAGTCAGTGTATAATATATATCCGCTTGCGCTTCAATCTCTAATTCAACCTGACCGTAATTATTGACAGAGTAACTAAGAATCGGAACATTTTGTGCGACACACAAATTACATAAGGCTATAAAAAAGACTAAAGTTGAAATTTTTCTGCTGAACATATTTTTAGATTTATCATTAAAAAAAGAGAAGTAGAATAGTTCCTACTTAGTAGGCTGTCAACCTTTCCCGTCATAAAAATAAAAAAATATGCTCTACCAAATCAATACTTTCCTTAGTTAGTATAAAATACGACAGTTTAAAGACTATTAGACTTTGGACAAAAAAATATTAGGCGACCTAAGGTCACAATCAAACAAATAGCGATATTTTTTAATATGTCTATTTGATGTGCTGAATATTTTGCTTGCAAATCTGTTCATTTTCATGTTTTCGGATACCTTATTTTTTTTCGATAAAACGGTATCTTTTTTACGTCCCAACCCATTTTTAGACTCCTGAGGCTTAAAAGGCTGGGTATCAAAAGTAGCAAAAAATCTTTTTGCCCCTTTTCGGGCCATTGCGACGGACATTCTTTCACCAGATTGTTCGGCTCTTTTTACTTCGAGTAAATATTTTCCCCACGGTTTCGTACAAACATCGGTATCCGTGGAAGAAAAATAGAGCAACCCAAAAGTAAGCATCACTATTGATAACCAAGCATCTACTGACTTAACATCAGATGTTTGATATTTATCGGCTAATAATTGTTGCTTACTGAAACGATTATGTGGCTCAATGTCGTAGCGGTGTTTATAATCTGTCTGGATTTCAAGCGTAGTATGTGTTCTACGACTTTTAGCCCAGACACCGACAAACATATCGCGGTTAAATAAACAAGCTGCGGTCTCTTTATCAATAAAACTAATGCACACCAAATCGAGTGGTTTATCATCCATTTTGTAATCGTTTTTACCACGTAAAAGTACGTCGTTCCAACGGTAGATACAGACAATGATTTCGCGCCCTTTTGCTAAAGTAGTTTCATATTGAGTTTCATCGTCACAGAGCAAATCAAAAATTGGACGCTGTGCTTTTACAAAACGTTCTTTTGTCTTCGGATGAGTGAAGGTACGCTCTGTTTGTATTTGCAAATAATAAGGGTCGTCCTCATATACTTTGCTGCGTCCACTCTCTTTTTGTTCGCCAGTATAACGCTTGTACACCTTCATTCCGTAGCGCATCCGATTGATTAACCGTAAGTTATCAAACTCTCTAATCAACGGAGCAATAAACTCAGGGACGGTATAACCCGTATCAGCGGTGTTGACGATTTTTTGACTTGGAGCAAAAGGTAGCTTTTTATCTCTAATGATAGTTGCCAACTGTTGAGTAACCACATTTATCTTGTCGTCATTGACCTCTACGCGCAAGTTATCCAAAGGAATACTCCAAGAAACAGGATGCGCAGCATCGTACAAATGCAGATTGAGGCAAGAAATATAGTAGCCAATATCTATCGGTTTGTTTCCGTAAATACGAACATTAGGTATATTGACAAAGCCACGCCCCTCCAATATTGGAGACTCTGGTTTGCGTATTGTCGTAAAATCAGTAGACGTTTTATATGTCGATTGCGGTGGCAATTTTTTAAAAAGTGTTTGCCGCAACTCTGATTTAAGCTCTAAATTATCCGCTGCGTTGAGTTGTTCGCCAAATTCCTTAGTCACTTTGCCGATTATTCGAGTAGTGATACTGGAAAAATGAACTCAAACTTAATTGCGTCGGATTACGCGCAGCTATCTCACTGCCCAACGCCATGACTATATTAACCAAAGGCTTGGCACGCTTTATGTCCGAATCTAATATATCATGGCAAAACTGTTCTGCTGTAGTTATCTTCTTCACACAATATACTTTATTTACAAACCTACAGCTCTGTAAATTGGATGTAATTTTCGCTCATTTCTAAAATGCACCCTCAGATTATACAAACTGGTGCAAATCTCAATGACCCTGTCACGTTTTTCTCTTGCGTAGATTCGCATTCTCTCAAGCATGATTCTACATCATTTCACCCCGCCAATAGCGTGTTCCACCGTTATTCTTACTCCAGAAATCAAGTAATTCTCAAACTTTTGCTCCTTTGTCAATTCCTCGTTTTTTGGCTTTTTGTGAGGCATAAATATGATAGCATCTTTGGGAAGGAATTCAAGGTAACCTAAGTCGAAAAATAAATACGATTGTTTCGGAAATTTAATGGCTTCTTCATCTACCATTTTTTTATCATGAACACTACCTTTAGTGGTTGGACCTAAGTAAAGAATTTTTGCCTTTTCGTCACTTA
>JBLHWU010000066.1:0-27436 GCA_047629355.1 Saprospiraceae bacterium
CTAACATCAAAAACGATTCTAACGAATCTTTTCTAAATTTTAAAAAATTTGATTGAATCTTCACGATTCAATCCGTTGTACATATTTGTTTATGTTTACCTTTCTGTAGTGTCAATGAACTTTTTAAAACATACTAAAATAAGAATATTTTACTATAATTACCCTTGCATATTTAATATCTTTTAGTCTTATTTCTAAGGCTTAAAATCTTTTCAAAACCGCTGCTTTTCTAGCGGGCTGCAAAGATACGATGATTATTTTGTTAGACAAATTTTTATGAAGTTTTTTTTAATTATTTTTCATTTTCTTTTGAATGACTAACCATTGTCTAATTGCAATTCTTTCAATAATAAATTGCTTTACTTCTAAAGCGGGCGCAAAATTACCTCCATTAATTGAAACATGCAAGCTTTTCTTGAATTTATTTTCATTACTGTTCAATTCCATCACTTTACTCACCACGAATTAGTTTACACAATTCACTTAAAACAACTTTTAAATTGAACTACACTCCATTTTCAGGAAATAGAACTTCACAAAACACATTCATCAAAATTAAAATTATTTTCATTTTTTTGGATTTTTTTTTCAAATAAAACCAATACTCTACTAAAACTGCTATTTTTAAAGAAAAAGTGGTGTATTTGCTTACAATCCATCGAAGGTTTTGAACAGCTTAGCCTGCACTCCATCCGCTAATAATTTGAAAGAACGCCGATGATGAACCGTTGCTCCATGAAATTGAATGCCTTTTCGATGTGCTTTGGTTGGATAACCTTTGTTTTTATGCCAATCATATGCTGGATGCAATTTTGCTAACCGTTCCATTTCTTCATCTCTATATGTTTTTGCTAAAATAGAGGCTGCCGCAATAGATGCATAAATCCCATCCCCTTTTATAATACAATGATGTGGAATGCCTTCATACGGTTTGAAACGATTGCCATCTATTAATAAAAAAGTCGGTTGCTTTTCTAAATTGTCAATGGCGCGATGCATCGCGAGGATGGATGCCCAAAGAATATTGATTTCATCGATTTCTTTAGGTTCTACACGAGCAACTTGCCAAGCGATGGCTTCCTTTTCAATAATAGGACGAAGTAGCAGACGTTTTTTCTCAGAGATTTTTTTGGAATCATTTAATAAGGGGTGGTAAAAATCTTTCGGAAGAATAACTGCTGCTGCATAAACTGGACCAGCAAGGCAACCACGACCTGCTTCGTCACAGCCTGCTTCAATTTCAGATTTTGTATGATAAGGTTCTAACATTGTATTAGTCGTTTTTGATTCTAATTTTTTTGCTGATGATTATTAAGATTTTTATAAAAAAAAAGTACTTCTCATTAAGTAGCCTTCAGCTTTTGAATTTTAATTATAATTATAATTATAAAAAAACCGAAGAACTGATTCTAAATCAATTCTTCGGTCTGCTTTTCGATACTGTTTTAGGACACCTATATATATAGTATAAAAATCGGCTTATTGCAAATCTTTCAAATTCCGCAAGAAACCCTTTACATTCACCTGTTTCATAATACCCATCAGTCGCTCTGCATCTTTTTTATCTGAAAATGCGCCAACGACAATTTTATAAACAGTTTTGCCATTCAATTCATTAATATTGACAATAACTGGCTCACCAAATTGACTCTGCAACTTTTCTACTTGAATCAATACATTGCCATATTCTGCAAATGCACCGATTTGTACGCCGTAACCTTTTGACTCTTGCCGCTTCACAGAGAATTGGAATAATCCTCGCCCTTTCGCCACAGTTTCTTCAACTACTACAGGTGGAATGATAACGCCGCTGCCATCTGCTCGTCGCAAGGCTTCCGCAACAGCTTTGTCTGCATTGACGCGACCATAACCATATTTTAAAGAATGACCACGCGAGTCATAGTCCAATGACGAACCAATTTTGTCTGCAGTGCTTTGCAAAATATCTTTGACCTCTTTGGAAGTCAAATTTGGATTAGCTGAAAGCATCAATCCACAAATACCCGCAACCAAAGGCGTCGCTGCTGATGTACCACCGAAGTGCTTGTACCGCTCTCCCCGAGATTTGCCATCTGCCCACCAACGAAATTCTCCTTCTCCTCGAATCGTTGTCCCTAAATCCCAATACGCACGCGCAGCAATCACGGGCCAATCCCCATTCGAGGGCGCAACAATCGTCAACTCTCGACCTCGATTGGAATAATTTGAATATCTATCTTTACTATCTGACGCGCCCACACAAATGATGTCAGGATGTGCACCGTAAAAATTAACGTAATCTTTTCCTTCATTTCCCGCAGCAAAAAGTACGACACAGCCTTTACCATTTCGTCCTTTTGTTGTTGCTTTCGCTAAAGCCTCTTCTTTCAATGGACTCAGAGAATACCGTGAATCTGTTGTTCCCCAACTACAACTAATCACATCTGCGCCATTGTCGATACAATAATCAAACATAGATTCGGTTGCCCGCAAACTATAAGATGTTCCTTGCAATGGCATAAATTTCGCTTTGGGTGCGGCGCCAACCATACCCGCGCCATTCGCTGCCGCAATCGCAATGCTCGCACAAGGCGTTCCATGCGTAAAGTTGCGGTCTTCTTTCATCTCTTGTTTCCCTGTCCAAACGTTGAATGGTTTGTGAATTTTATCTTTTAAATCAGGGTGGCTATAATCAAAACCATTATCAATAATGGCAATTTTAATATTAGAAGACCCCATATTACCCAAACGATTCCACGCGTCGATGATTTTAGCATCCGCATCTTTTTTCATCGAATAATTCAGGTCAACAACTTTTCCCGGGTTGTTAAAACTCCATTGGTGTTTTAATAATCCATCTGCTGGAAGATTCACATATTCATCCAAATAAGTATCAATATCTGGCTCGGCATGGCTGACGAGAGAAACGTTTTGGAGTGCTTCTGCTGCTTTAATTGGGTTAGGAGAATTTTTGGTTACTTTGGCAATGATGCGTTCTTCGCCGCGTCGTTCGACCAATTCTAATTTAAATTCATCCAATACCAATAGCTGCTCTTCTTCATCGGTTTGTGGTTCAAAAATAATGTAAATCTCACCAGTCGGCACTAAAGGACGAGAATCCCCTTCTGCTACGAAAACGTGTGTTCCCGTTTCAATTTCACGCTTGTTTCGAACTTTATCTAATTTTTCATCTAATGGCTCGTCTTTCCCTTCGAGTGATACAACTTTAAAACCGCCCATGTTTTCAAAGATTTGTTTATCGACGTAGCGAGCTTTGGTCAAGTCTTTTTCCTTCTTTGTTTTTAAACCAACGAGATTGCTGCTTTTTTGTAAAACAATTTCCCCTTTGCCTAATTTAACGGTGTATTTTTTTCCCATAATCTTATTCGGAATTTGGTTGAAATATGTATAAGTAACGTGTAAAGAATAAGTATAAATTCTTGACAGGATATTTTATCCTCATTTTTCACTTTGAAAATGCTTATTACCTCAACATAAATCGAACTTTCAAAGCAAAAACTCAAAGCAAAACCACTCTCCCAAGAATCTATACTTATTCTTTTCGCGTTCCTAATTCTCTCAATAACGAGGTAAATATATGAAAATTTCAATAAAAAAAGCCAGACACAAGTGACTGGCTTTTTTTATTCTGTTTGTTTAAAATTCTTTTTTTCTATGAAAACGACTATGCACGTATCACATTTGCATGCTCATACATATTGCGCAATTTGCGACGAGCGAAGAAGATTCGACTCTTGATAGTCCCTAAAGGTGCTTCCAATTTTTCCGCAATTTCATCGTATTTGTATCCTTTATATGCCATCCAAAATGGACGCTTGAATTCTTCTGGCAAAGTTGCTACCATTTTCAATAACTCCTTATAAGCCGCGTTGCTTTCCCCCATATTGATAACGTTTGAACCAGAGTCGATATAATAGTTATTCGGTGTCTCGTCCAAAATAGTTCCGCGACGAACTTTCTTGCGGTAGTTATTTATGAAAATATTTCGCATGATGGTAATCGCCCATGCTTTGAAATTCGTGCCTTCCCGAAATTTGTCTGCATTAGACATAATTCGCAAAGCAGTATCTTGATATAAATCGTGTGCATCAACATCATTACCGGTCAACTTCATCGCAAAAGCACGGAGAGAACTGTTGATTTTATTTAAACTTCCTTGAATGTCGTAAATCATAACAGGCAATTTTTGTATGGCTTCGCTGGTTTTTTAGATTGATAAAATAGAGCAAAACTTGAAGCCAGCTTATAGTGGAATACTTTACTTTAAAACGTTGAATGTAATTTTTGTTTACAAACTTCGTTTTAATTTAAAGACTACATTTATATATGAAAGGTTAAATGATGTAAAAAAGGGATTTATTAGCTTACTTTTAACTTTTCAACCTTAAATTACATCATTTTGTAATTATTTTTTACAAAAGTAAGGTTTATCACCTTAAAATGCAAATATTATTTACTATTTAGAATGATTTTTAGTAATTTTAAAATATTCTTAACAAATTAAAATAAAACTCAACTTTACTTTGTCTTAAAATGTTTGCAATAATGACGCTTTTTTTATCAATGTTCGTATGTCGTTCGTATAATATAAACAGGTAATTGTCGATTAGCGGCTGTAATGACATTATTTTTTACAAAACCGTGATTTTTTTGTGATGACATTGAACTTTTCGTGATTTTTGTTATTCTTATTTACGAAAATAAATTTCAAACACCAATTTACAATATTTACAATAGTATTGACCTCTTTTTTCACTTAGAGAAGTCAGATTTTGGAAAATCCAGCGTTTTATGTTGGCATCTTTTGAAATCAAATTTTTCGACTTCTTATTATTTTAATTAAAGCAGGATAAAATGAATTCTCAGCAAATTACCTCAAAAATATATTTGAGTGACAACATTCGTTTTTTGCGGAAGCAAAAAGACTTGAGTCAAGAAGAATTGGCTAGCAATGTCGGGTTGAATCGTGGCAATATCGCCTCCTATGAAAAAGGGACGGCCGAGCCAAAGCTTTGTAATTTGTTGTCATTTTCCAAATATTTTGAAGTCACTCTACTCGATTTGACGCAGCGTGATTTACAAAATTTCGGTAGCGTGCCTGTTTCACCAATTGGAACACCAATCTCGCAAGAAGAAAAACCGATGTTAGATGAGTATCTTACACGCGCTGGTGAGTTGAATGAAGTATTGGAAGGACTTAATTGCTATCACTGCTATAAGAAAAAAAGCTTCGATGATATGCCGAAAGAGCAGCAAATGCTGGTTTCCAATTTTGAAAAACTATTTGAGGTGGCGCAAGTATTAATGGATTCACATAAGGAGTTATTGGCATTTGTCCAATCGAAGTGCCCTAAAAATAGTGTATAATTAGCGTAAAAAAATTAGCCAAAAAGGTTTCGCAACTAGAAAACTTATAATTTTGGGTTGCGTTCTGAAAAGGGAAAATGAGTGATTGCTCATTTTCCCTTTTTTAAAATTTACTTTTTATCTGCTAAAATCGTGATAATTTTCAAAATCACCCTGATTTTAGTCCTCAACATTCAACACCATTTTATAATGAAACAATCTATATTAATTTTAACTGTCGCCTTATTCTTTATCGCTTGTGGCAGCAGCGAAAAAGCCAATCCAACTAACCTTGAAGGTAAAAAAACTGTGCTTGTTGAAAAAGAAAGTGCTTTAAGTAAACTGCAAAAAGAAGTGGCTATCCTGAAAGCAGAAATTGAGAAAATGGAGCCACCGAAGAAGAAAAAACGTCGTTTGGTTTCGACCATCCCTGTTGCCAAGAAAGATTTTCAGCATTTTGTAGACATTCAAGGAACGGTGCAATCAGATGATTACGTGAATGTAACGAGTGAAGTACCTGGCCGAATATTGCAAATGAATTGGAAAGAAGGACAATATGTGCGCAAAGGGCAATTGGTCGCTTCGTTGGATATGGAACAAGTGGATAAACAAATTGCGGAATTAAATAAATCGCTTGAATTGGCGCAAGACGTTTATGAGCGACAAAAGCGGTTATGGGACCAAGATATTGGTTCAGAAATGCAGTTTTTGCAAGCGAAGAATAGCAAGGAGCGTTTGGAAAAAAGTTTGGAAACAGTAAAATTTCAGATGACGAAAGCTAAAGTTTATGCGCCAATTTCGGGCGTGGTGGAAATGGTGAATTTAAAAAGTGGAGAGGTCGCTGCACCAGGTGTGCCAATTGTCCAAATTTTGAATACCAATAAAGTAAAAGTAGTGGCAGCTGTTCCTGAAAATTATTTACAAGCGGTCAAAAAAGGAGAGGAAGTCGTGATTCGATTTCCCGCTTTAAATATGGAGAAAAAAGCACGCATTAGCCGCATTGGTACGACTATTAATCCTACCAATCGTACCTTTGAAGTAGAGGTTGATTTAGTAAATAAAAAAGAGCTTTTCAAACCAAATCTGTTGGCGCAAATGATGATTAACGATATTTCTATTAAAGATGCAGTGACGATTCCTTTGGTTTTATTGCAGCAAGATGTTAGTGGTAAAAGTTTCGTTTACATCACTGAAAAAACAAAGGAAGGCAATGCCGCTAAAAAGGTTTTTGTGGAAACGGGTGATAGTTATAATGATGATATTGTGATTACGAAAGGTCTAACGGGTACGGAAGTTTTGATTGGTGAAGGTTCGCGAGGGATTGCGAATAGGGAATTGATTCGAGGGGAATAATTTTTATAAATTAAAGCACCTTGGCGACTAAAATCGGCGCTACAAATAAATAGGGCATTTTCCAACGAATGGAAAATGCCCTTTATTATTTCAAGTGTTCAAGTTCTGACACTCAAAAGATACCTATAATATTTTCTTTTTAAAATAGGCATTACAGTTTTATTGTAACGAAAGCAAAGGTAAGGGGGGGTAGAGTTTATACAAAAACAAAAATGTAATTTTGTCAATATTTTTCATTAAAAATTAATCATAAAAACCTAACAGTCAAATATTTGCAGTAAAAAAAATCAATATTTTTAGTTAACTTTTAAAGTCAACATTCTTTTAATTGCCGCCTATTTTACATTTTAAAATGAATTAATAGTAGAAAATGACGTTCTCCAAAATATATAAAGACATACCTCAGAACGGTTAAATTCTATTTTCTTTAGATGTTTTCAAAGCGAGTGTACCGCAAACTTTTAATTTGCGCATCTGAGATTTGCGCATCTGTGGAGAGAATATTCAAACGCATTTGCTCAAATACGACGTGCGCAAACTAAAAATTTGCAGTACACTCAATCCAAGTTCGGCTGAGAAAAGCATCCACAAAAAAAGACGCTACCCGAAAAATTCAGATAGCGCCTTTTAGAAATAGACTTTAAAATAGTAGGGTTAATGCTGAATCACCACTTTTTTTCTCAACCAACCGTTAGCGGTTTGAATCGTCAGGTGATAAATACCTGAAGGATAATCAGCAGAAGGGATATTATATTTTTGATTGGATAAATTAGGCATCAACAACAATCGCTGCCCTACTCCATCAAATAATTCAATTTGCTCAATCGAAACGCTTTTTGATTCAATGGTCAAAATTTCATCAACAGGGTTGGGATATACTTGAATCTTTTCTTGCAGTGCTTCCTCGCTATCATTAATTAAATCGTCATTATAAATAATTAATTCCGTCGAGTCCGCAATGACGGGTGTCATCTCACCAGACTCATTCAACAACTTCACATCGTCTATATATATAGTAGGTGTCGCAATCTGATCTGCACCCAATCCCACGACATTATCAATAATGACAATAAAAAAACGCACCAAAGTCGCCAAAATTAGAAGTTGCAGGCATTCCACTGGTTCGAGTTATCGCCACTTCAATTTTATTTCCCGTAAGATTTGGTCTAAAAGAAATCAGCGGTTCTCCACCATCATTATCAAGCCAACCTTCATCAAAACCTTCAAAATTTTGAAAAGGAAAAAATCCAAACTGAACAATATCAAGGTCATAGTTAATGGAAAAAGCTACACCATAAAAATCTTCAACAGGTAAATCTTCCGTCCCAAAACTCAATAAAATACCAGCAATAGTACCTTCGATAATTGGGTCAGATACTTCTGAAAATCCCAACTGCGGCGATGCATCAGGTACGCCCAAGTCAAAGTTTTCTGATATCACAACGCCATGTGTGAATCCATAGTTAGAGTCAATGCCCAAAAAGAAATCTTCCTGACTAATAATGCCATTGCCGTCACTATCTGCGTAAGCATAATTAACACCATTAGAGAATTCTTCCGCCCATAAAGTTCTAATTGTTTGCCCTTCCCAATTGATGGTCGCATCCGTCCGAGGCGGCCCAACCGTCCCAATCGCATTCCCCAAATAAAGGACATCAATATGATTGACAATGCCATTATTATTAACATCTCCAGGCCACATCAGCTGCGCATTCATCTCCGCAAAAAGCAACAACAATACTCCTAATATGAAACTTCTTATCATGGTATTATTTTGATTTATTTTTTCTATCCGAAAGATAAGAGCGATTTTATCGAAAGAAAACTACATTTTTTATTAATTGTCAGTATTTTTAGGCTTTATTTTATATTAAAATTAGGCTTAAAACCTGATTATCAAATATTTAAACTAAAAAATAAAGTTGCTTTGTCAATTTTATTTTAAAAAACACTGCACTAAAAATCTCTTGAATGTCACCTCCCGACAAACGAACTTAGCAAAAGTCTGTAAAATGGAAAACAGTAAATTAGTACAATTACTCAAAACTTTCAGCACACAAGAGCTACGAGAATTCAAGGATTTTATGCAATCACCCTTGTTTAATAAGAATCAAGATTTGGTTGATTTCTATTTGTATTTAAAAAAAATCGCACCTAATTTTCCTACTAAAAAACTGGTAACTACTCAGGTACTTTAATTTATTGATTATCAGTTATTTATAGCTTTGTTTAAAAATTATATTTGTCTGATTTTCTCAATTTTTTGACAAAAAATCATTTTTTTTAACATTTCCGTAACTTAAAAGACATTATTTTAACTGCTTTTAACTAAAAATAGACTAAAAACCACCTGAGTAGTTACAAAAACTGGATAAAAATTTCATCTTTAATCGCTTGTATGGCAATAATAAATACAATGATAAGCAGATGCGGTACTTAATGAGCTTTACTTTAAGATTGGCGGAACAATACATCGGTTGGAAAAAATATCAAGAACAAGAGACCTTGGTTAAAACACATACGTTGGAGTCGCTCGTTGAACGAAATTTAGAAAAGAACTATCAAAACATCTTTCAGAATGCGGAAACAGACCTGAACAAAAAATTCTTACGAAATGCCAATTATTATCAAGAGAGATACTTGTTGGCAGAAGTTTCCAATAAGCATTTTGCGGAGAAAAATCTTCGGAAATTTAATAATAAATTACAGGGAGTTGCTAATTATTTTGACGTTTATTACTTATCACAGAAGTTAAAATATTCCTGCGAAATGATGAGTATGCAACGCTTTTTGTCTGCGGATTATAGCCAAAATTTAATCGGAGAAATTAGTCGTTTTTTACAAAAAAGTTCCTACGAAGACATCCCTGCAATTGCCTTATATTACCAAGTTTTTTTGACCTTAACAGAGGAAGAAGAGGAACAACATTTTGAAAAATTAGTCGCTTTAATTGACCAACACCTCGGTAGTTTTTCGGACGAAGAAATGTAGGGATTCTATTCTCACGCGCTCAATTATTGTATTCGAAAAATGCGACAAAAAGAGGAGAAATATGTAGAGAAAGCACTGAAAATCTACATGAAAGGCGTCGAAAACAAATTGCTTTTGCAAAATGGATTCCTTTCTCCTTAGAATTATAAAAACATCGTAAAATTGGGGATTCGTCTCCAAAAATTCGCCTGGACGGAGCCGTTTATTAAAAAGTACACCGACATTCTGGAAGAAGAATATCGTTTAAATGCCTTCAATTACAGCCTCGCTGATTTGTCGTACCACAAACAGGAAATCCCAACAGCTTTGACGCACTTGCGCGAGCTAGAATTCACCGATATTTTCTTTACGTTGGATGCCAAAATTATGTTGCTAAAGATTTATTACGATAATGAAGAGGAGGAAGCTTTGTTGTCGCTTTTGACCTCCTTTAAAATATTTTTAAAACGGAATAAACTCATTTTAAATGAAGTGAGAAGTACCTACGAAAACTTCATTAACCTGTTGAGTCAAATTTTAAAATCGAAAAAAGACAAAGTCGCTGTTTTGAAATAAAGAATTAATGATACGCCTTTGTTGACGGATAGGAATTGGTTGTTGCAAGTGGTTAGGAAATTAGAGCAGAGATAAAAAAACGATGAACCCAGCGTTTGCCAAATTCATCGTTTTTAAATAATTACTTACGAATTTTTTCAGCTTAGGAAAGCAATTTTTTCACCATCGCTGAGATAGTTTTACCATCCGCTTTGCCCGCCAATTGCTTGGAAGCCATACCCATCACTTTTCCCATATCTTTCATAGACGATACGCCCGTTTTAGCAATTAAGTCTGCGACGATTTTTTCCAAATCAGCTTCACTCATTTGCGCTGGCAAATATTTTTCAATAACGGCAATTTCTTCGCGTTCCGTTACGGCAAGGTCTTCTCGATTTTGTTTCACAAAAATATCCAACGAATCTTTTCGCTGTTTGACCATTTTTTGCAGCAATTTGATTTCTTTTTCCTGCGTCATTTCCTCGCCTGTCCCATCTGTCTTTTGTAAAATAAGTGCCGCCTTTATTGCACGAATACTCCGCAATGCAACTTTATCCTTGGCTTTCATCGCCGTTTTCAAATCTTGCATCAATTGCGTTTCTAAACTCATGATTGTCTTTTTATGAAGTAATTTTTAAAGAGAGGTCAGAAGTCAGAAGAATCAGTCGTTTAAAACTTCTCGCTATCTATCTTCTTTTAAAAATTCACTTCGTTTTTCAAAAAAAATTCCATCTAAACAATCCAATTTTCATGCAAAAAGTTCAAATGGACAGCGAAATTACAAAAAACAACTGAATTGGTTGTCTTATTCAAGCTCCGTAATCTTAATCGTATTCGTTCGGAAACGCTTGTGCAAAGGCATACTCGCGGTATTCACCACATAATCCCCTTTCTTGATTCGACCTGCTTCTTTCAAAATTCCAATCACGTCGTCAATCGTATCATCGGTAGTCGTGAACTTATCGTAATGATAGCAGCGAGTTCCCCAACAAAGATTCATTGCAGATAAAATATGCTTTTGATCAGAAAAGATGTAAATTTTAGCATTTGGTCTAAAGCTCGACAATTTAAAGCCAGTATAACCCGAAACCGTCATTCCAATAATCGCTTTCGCACGAATATCTTCCGCTACTTGTGCCGCCTTGAAACAAATCACATCAGAGTGATAAGTTGTAGATTTAGCATTTGGTTTCGGTCGCTTATATTTAATATCTGGCCAGTACGATTTCTCCGCTTCTTCAATGATTTTATTCATCGCATTTACTACGATTGATGGGTGTTTTCCAACGGAAGTCTCTCCACTTAACATCACCGCATCCGCACCATCCAAAACCGCATTCGCAACATCCGTAATCTCTGCCCGCGTCGGACTCGGATTGGTAATCATACTATCCATCATCTGCGTCGCCACGATAACTGGGCGAGCACGTTGGATGCACTTTTTGATAATCATTTTTTGAATGCTTGGCAATTTTTCCATCGGCACTTCAATACCTAAATCACCCCGCGCAACCATCACACCGTTACAGTTTTTGATAATTTTATCAATGCGCTCAACGGCTTCCGGTTTTTCAATTTTCGCAATAATTTTCGCATTGTGTCCTGCTGCGTCAATTTTTGCTTTTAATTCTTTCAAATCTTTTGGATGTCGCACAAATGACAAGGCAATCCAGTTGATAGGCTGCGTCAACATAAAGGCTAAATCTATCTCATCCTTCTCCGTCATTGCTGGCAAAGAGATATTCGTATTTGGTAAATTGACTCCTTTATTAGAAGACAAAACACCGCCAAAAAGCACCTTCAATTTAACTTCATCTTTCTTATTAGATGACACGACTTCAAACTCTAACTTGCCGTCATCAACCAATACTTTTTCGCCAATTTTCACATCTTCTGCAAATTTAGCATAGCTCATATATATGGCGTCTTTCGTTCCCATACATTTACGATTGACAAAAGTAACAATATCGCCATCCGCTAAATCCAAGCCATTGTCTTTCATTTTTCCAACCCGCAATTTTGGACCTTGCAAATCCGCTAAAATAGCAAGGTGCAAATTATTTCGTTCGTTGATTTTGGTAATTTTTTGAATGACATCGAGATGGTCTTCGTGAGTTCCGTGTGAAAAATTCAAACGGAAGACGTCAACGCCTGCGCGCACTAAATCTAACAAATTTTCATACGAACTGGAAGCAGGGCCAATAGTGGCGATGATTTTCGTATTCTGATGGTCAACAACTTTCATATACTTTATCGTTTTATTTCTTAATACTTACTAATTTGGCTACAAAGGTATTATAAAAAAGTAAATCACGCTCAGGGGTAAGTGTAAATTTTACATTAATTCATAATTCCTGTAAAATTACACTTAATTTTCGAAGCAGCAAGTAAAGGTTAGTTTGATTTCTAAGCTATGTACGAAAAACACCTAAAAGCCAGGACATCCAAGCTGTCCATTTCTTCCACCGCTATGAATTTTGAATCCCAATGTTACGCCACCTATATAGTACCAATCCAATAAATTTTTCCCTCGTGTGTAAGTATTATTGCTTGGTTCAGTTGGGCGATTGGCGGGATTACGAATACTTAATTCTCCTGCGGTTGTGCCGTTTCCGCTAACTAAAATTCCATAATTCACTTCGCGGCTTCCAACATCGTCTAAATAATCTGTGAATAATTTTCTTGCGCCAAACTCTCCGCCAATACTCAAGCGGTTATTGATTTGTAAATGCAGTCCTACGCCAATTGGAATCGAAAATTGCACACGGCTATATTTGTCAGGTGCATTGGCCAAACCTTGCCCTTCTGTACCGATTGGCTGCAACTCAACGGTTTCACCTTGATAGTCTGTTTTTGGATTAAAAAAGAAGGTCGCAACACCGCCAAAAAGATAAGGACTGAAGTGTCTACCTCGCATATTTCGGCTATTTCGAAAAGGATGAATTTCGCCAACGACGGCTAATTCTATCAGCGGACTTTTAAATTTTAGTCCTCGTGATTCATTCGCCCTCCCCTTATCGTCTGCGCTAAACGAACCGATAGAAAAGCTACCTCTTATTGCTAATTTTGGGTGTACTGCTCCTCTTAAAAAAACACCTCCAGCAGGTTGTATGTCACCCAAATATTTGATGTACTTGATATAATTTTGTGGGGAAAGATCTCCATTATAAATGGACACGCCCGCTGAAAGTCCAAATTCTAAAGATTGACTTTTAGCAGTTTGAAAAGAAAGAAAAAATACAAAAATCAAAAAACGTAATCTCATTATGAAATACTTTTAATCGGTAATACTCAATACAAACTAGTAAGCGTATACATCCTTTCAACTTGATAGATTGCTTTAAGGATTTGAAGGCACAAAGATTGAAAGTTTTTTTTAGATAAAAAAATACTATCTCACTTAATCTTTAGTGACATTGCAAATATTTGACCATCGAAGTTTTTTTATTTTCACTCAACAATCCAGTCACAAAACAAGATAACAAGGAAGCATTCTCTCCTTCTTGACACTATTTTGACCATTATTTAAAAATTCCTTCAATATCCTTCTTTATCTACTTGTAAATAAATACAAAAAATGTATCTTTGCACCGATTTTCGGAAGGAGTGTTAAGTTTATCTATTAATATAGTATAAAATTTTGTCAGCCAAACGAAAATCAGATTCAAACGAAATATTATTTTAATCGTAAATAGATCTAATCGTTTTTTCTCCTTAAAATTTGGGTGTTAAAATTTTTAGAAAAGAATTTATAAATTTAAATCAAAATGGCGAATACCGGTCGTATCAAACAAATCATCGGGGCAGTCGTTGACGTTAGCTTTTCAGAGGAAGGTTCAAAATTGCCCGAAATTCTTAACGCTCTCGAAGTGACCCGACCCAATGGTGAAAAATTGGTGATGGAAGTACAACAACACCTTGGAGAAGATAGTGTACGTGCTATCTCAATGGACTCTACTGACGGTTTGACTCGTGGTACTGAAGTTGTTGACACAGGATTGGCGATTGCAATGCCTGTAGGGGAAGCAATCAAAGGTCGATTGTTCAACGTAGTAGGAGAAGCAGTAGATGGTATCGGACCAGTATCTAAAGTTGGGGCGACTCCAATCCACCGTAAGCCACCTGCTTATGAAGATTTGGCAACGGATAAAGAGGTACTTTTTACGGGTATCAAAGTAATTGACTTGATTGAGCCATACATGAAAGGTGGTAAAATTGGTTTGTTCGGTGGTGCAGGTGTAGGAAAGACCGTTTTGATTATGGAGTTGGTCAATAACATTGCCAAAGCATATGAAGGTATTTCTGTATTTGCAGGTGTAGGTGAGCGTACTCGTGAGGGTAATGACTTACTTCGGGAGTTCTTGGAATCTGACGTAATTAACTACGGGGAGAAATTCAAGGAATCAATGGAAGCAGGCGGATGGGATTTATCTGTTGTTGACTTGAAAGCTTTGGAAACTTCAAAAGCAACCTTAGTATTTGGTCAGATGAATGAGCCACCGGGTGCACGTGCACGGGTAGCTTTGTCTGGTTTGACAATGGCAGAATACTACCGTGATGGTGATTTGAATGACCCAACTGGTGGTCGTGATATCTTGTTTTTTGTTGATAACATTTTCCGATTTACACAAGCGGGTTCTGAGGTATCAGCTTTGTTGGGACGGATGCCTTCAGCGGTAGGATATCAGCCAACATTGGCAACGGAGATGGGATTGATGCAAGAGCGGATTACGTCAACTAAGCGTGGTTCTATTACCTCTGTACAGGCGGTATATGTACCTGCGGATGATTTGACTGACCCAGCTCCAGCAACAACATTTGCTCACTTGGATGCAACAACAGTATTGTCTCGTAAGATTGCATCTTTGGGTATTTACCCAGCGGTGGATCCTTTGGATTCTACTTCTCGTATCTTAGATCCAGCAGTTATTGGTGAAGAGCATTACAACACGGCACAGAAAGTACAACGATTGTTGCAACGATATAATGAGCTACAAGATATCATCGCGATTTTGGGTATGGAGGAATTGAGTGATGAAGATAAGTTGGTAGTAACTCGCGCACGTCGAGTTCAACGTTTCTTGTCGCAGCCGTTCCACGTAGCAGAGCAGTTTACTGGTTTGCCAGGTGTATTGGTACCAATTGAGGAAACAATTCGAGGTTTCAACATGATTATGGATGGTGAAGTAGATGAGTATCCAGAGGGTGCTTTCAACTTGCAAGGGTCAATTGATGACGTAATTGCAGTTGGTAAGAAGATGTTGTTGGAATTGGAAGAAAATTAAATATTAATGGTTAATGGTTAGTGGTTGATGTTTAAGGACATTAACCATTAAACATTAAACACTAAACATTATACAATGAATATTAGTGTTCTTACACCAGACCAGGAAATTTTTCACGGAGTTATTACTTCGATAAAAGTACCTGGAACTATGGGACAGTTTCAAGTTTTAAAAAATCACGCGCCTATCGTTTCTTCTTTGGAAAAAGGACAAGTGACTTTGATTGTTGCTGACGGCGAGCACAGAGTTTACAATGAGGAATCGGGCAATATCGAGACCGCTTTAGAACCGGGTAAATCTTATTCTTTTCAAGTGGAAGGTGGATTTATTGAGGTTTTAAATAACGAAATCGCCTTATTGGTGCGCGGTGTGGAAATGGGTGTTTTGGCGAAAGCTAAAGCAGCATAGATTTTCATGCAAAAGAATCATTTCGCTGATATAGAGGGAGCAGGTCGTAGGATTTGCTCCCTTTTTATGTTTAGGAAAAAAATAACTCCGTCAAATTCGACAGCCGTACTTTCAACTATAATTTAAAACTCAAACACTTCCACCTTCAAATTTTCAACCTAAGGAACGCGAAATAAATAGATTCAGATTCTTGACAGGATATTTAGTCCATATTTTTCACTTTAAAAATGCTCATTATATCAACATAAATCGCACTTTTAAAGCAAAACTAGGAACGAAAATGCGCGCTCAAAAAAGTAACTTAATTTAGTTCGCGTTCCTAATAGAAAAAGCCCCTCACTAAAAATTTAGCGAGAGGCCATCCCAAAAACCAATTATTAAAGGACATCTATTCTTGGATTTCTTGGATTTCTTGGATTTCTTGGATTGTTTCGATTAACTCGATTATACCAACGTGGGCGCAATCGAGTTAATCGAAACAATCAAACCAACCGAATCAATCCTTTAATCGCGGTCATATTTCTTTTTGCCGCTATCGAATGCGAAGCCCACCGTAATTTCATGTGAGCCATTGCTGTATTGTTGAAAATTGGAGAAGCCCAATCCGTAGCTGTAATAGACTTTGAAAACATCGACTTTTGTCCCCAACAACAAGCCCATCGCGCCGCCTGTACCTGCTTGAAAAGACAAGCCCGCTAATAGTTGTTCATCCATAAATCCACCAATGATATTGAAATGTGCTTGAATCGGCACGTTCAACATTTTGCGAATCATTAAGGATGGTTCTAAAGTCAAATTAGAGCCAGATACATCGAATTTATGACCTAAGTTGAAGATTACGGATTTGAAAAAAGAACCACCTTCACTTTCGGTTTCGATGTCACCAATTTTGGCAACAACTAAGTTTGGAAAGGTTAACCCAACATACGTAAGGTCATTAAATTTTCCCCAAAAGCCCAATGCTGCGTCAAAGATGTTTTCACCATCAACGGCATCTTCTGCAATAATGTCACCTTCGTCGTACAAATCAGATTCAAGGACAGAGCGCGCCAAACTTTTCTTATAAAAATCAGTAGAGAAACCTACGCCTAATTTGACGACTTTATTGATTTCAAAATGAGCTGCGTAATTTAATTGAAACCGCGTCAACGTCGTGTTTCCGATATTTTCAGACAGGACACCAACGCCCAATCCTAAAATTTTGCCAACCGGCCCGTGGTACTGAATGCCATAGGTTTTAGCACTTCCAGGGAAACCCACCCACGCGGACTTTAAGTTCATTTGAATTTGGTGCTGACCATCAAAACCAGCTACTGCTGGGGTCAAGACGATAGGCACGACCGTATAATGGTCAAAAACTGCTGCTTGTTCCTGCGCTTGTATAGCGAATGCGGAAACAGCCATCATGAGGAGTATAAAAAACTTTTTCATGTTCAATTCTTTTATCGGTATTGGAAAAATAATTTGAATATTGAGAGAAGTCAGAGGTCAAATCATTTTACTGTCAGAAGTCAAATTTGAAACACGTTCTTTTCTGACTTCTGACAACAAAGTGGTCTGGCTTCTGACCTCTTTTTTTAATTTCTAAGCAAGGTTACGTAACCACGTTTTTGCTCGGTATCGCCCGTATTTACATCTTCAAATTCAAAGATGTAAAAGTACGTTCCTTCGGGTACATCCGAACCTCTACGCGTCGTTCCACCCCATTCATTGGAGTAAGTATCGGCTTCGTAAACCAACTGTCCCCAACGGTTGTAGATTTCTAAATTTTCTACTCTTTCGTTGCAAGAAATTTTAAAGAAATCATTCAAGCTATCGTCGTTTGGTGTGATGACTGGTGAACCTTGGAAGCAATCCGTATTTAAATCTACTTTAATGCCTGTATTCATTTTGGTACAACCATTTGCATCTGTGACGATGACTGCGTAAGTACCAAAATTAAGATTTTCCACTAAATCTTCGCCCGCTACACCTGCTGGCCATGTATAAAAATAGGGCTTCGTTCCACCTACTGGGAATAATTGGATAGAACCCAATTCTGTTTCCGTTACTGGCATTGTTACAAAAGTAAAATCTAATTCTTCTGGCTCAGGAAGTGGAATAGCGAAATCTTCATCACAATCATTGCCATCCGTTACTTCTACAGAATAATTACCTGGACCAATTGGACCAATCGTATTGTCTGAATCTCCATTATTCCACTCATAATCGTAACCGCCAGCAATTGTACCACCTACTGCATTCGCAGTGATAAAGCCATCTCCTTGACCATTACAAGATATAGAATCAATCATAAAATTGACAGTGATTGCGTCTGGTTCAATTATGTTTGCTTCGCCCATTGAGGAACAACCTGCTGCGTCTACTACGGTCACAGCATATATACCTGCGGTTAAATCATCCAATTCTGGAGTCATTCCGCCATTACTCCATGCATAAGTATACGGAGATGTTCCATTGGTAATATTTGCCTTTACCGAACCTGAGTCACCACCATTACAACGAATGTTGAACCCATTGAAAAAAGAAGTAATATCTACATCCAATTCTAAATTGGAATCAGCGACAACGACGAAAGTTTCTACAAAAGAAGTTCCACACGCGTCCGTTACCGTTACCGTATAAGTTCCTCCAGTAACACTTGATAAAACAGTTGAATTATTTCCTACTGAATTGCCACTCGCATTTTCCCACGCAAAATTAAATGGTGGATTATTAATAACATCTGTTACCGTAATCGAAACGCTTCCAACTGGATTGTCGCTACATGGTGGATTCGTTATTTGTGAATCTGTTATTGCTAAACTATAAACAGTTGCAAAATTTTCTAAAATCACAAAACATCCAACAGCGTCTGTAATCGTTAATGAATAAACCCCAGGATTCAAGTTATCAGGATTCATTGCAGGGATATTTGGTCCACCACTCCATGTATAAAAGTAAGGTGGCGTTCCTCCTGTTGGCTGTTCAATTTGAATACTACCCAAAGTACTTGAAGTAGCATCGACTACTTTAATAATCTCCGTCTCAATCGGTGCAACTTCCATTACTTCAACAGTCGTTGTGGTCATTTCACCCGCGCCATCTGTTACCGTAATTAAATAAACTCCGCCCGAAACACCGCTATAGTTATAAGTCGTTCCTGCATCCACAATCAAAAGTGTACCACCCATGACGACTACGGTATAAGGCGTTGTTCCACCAGTTACAGCGAAAGAAATCGTTCCATCATCCACACCATTACAAGAAGTTGCAGTGCTATTTACGTTTGTAATTTCCAAATCTGGAGACTCCAAAGTATAAGTAGCCGTCACCGTACAGTCATTCACATCTGTAACTGTCACAGCATAAGTCCCTGCGCATAAGTTATTAATCATGGTCGTACCTGATTGTGGCGGCGACCATGTAGTTGTGGGTCCACCATATCCACCTGCCGGCGAAATCGTGATGCTACCTGTACATTGCGTTACTGACATTGGATTAACCAATATCGGACTATTAATAACAACCGCTGAAGCTGGCTCGTCAATTTCGACCTCTAAAGTTGCCATTTGACCATCGCCACTCGTAACGGTTACTGTTTTTGTACCCGAACAAAGATTGTCTGGATTGATAATATTTTGACCGTCTGACCAATCAATCATATAACTTCCACCACCACCGATAATATCAATAATTGCAGAACCATTGCATTCACCAAAACAAGCATCTGTACTACTCACCAACGTTACCGTCAATGGCTCAATCAATGTTTTACAAAAAGTCACCGTACAGCCACCTACATTATCGGTTGCCGTTACACAGTATTCGCCTGCGCAAAGGTTGTTGATATTCTGTGTTGAAAACGGCCCACTTGGTCCTGTCCAATTGAAAGTAAAACCACCCGGATTTCCACCTGCAATATCAATATTAATTGAACCTTCGCAGCCGCCCACATCTGGTGTAGAACTCGCTTCGGTAATTACAACCTCCGTTGGTTCAACGATTTCAAGATTAAAATTGGTGACCGAACAGCCATTCATATCCGTTGACACTATTTCGTAAGTGCCTGGCATTAGACCTGTGAATGATGGGTTGGTTTGTGAGCTCCCACCATTAATCGTATAATTATAATTTGGTGAACCGCCTTGTGCATTCACCACGATTGTCCCTGTTCCTCCATTACATGCTGGGTTCGTTACGGCTGTAGAAGCAGTAAAATCATCAGCAGGTTCGCTAATTTCAATTGGTCCAAAAGTCGTCGTACAGCCTTCGCTATCCGATACCGTTACGAAGTAATTGTCCGCAGGTAAACTTGTTGGATTCGCACCCATCGCTACCGAAGGACTCCAAGTATAAGTATAACCCATTCCACTGCCGCCGCCGACTATCGTCGAAATTGCACCAGTATTATTCCCTTTACAATCAACAGCTGTTGGCGTTACATTAATCGCAATTGGTGTTGGTTCGGTAATGGTAAATCCTTGCGTCAAGGTTTCCATATCTGCACCAGCACATCCTGTAATGGTTACTTCATAAGTACCTGCTCCAACATTCATCAAATCTTGCGTCGTTGCTAATACTGCATTTGGATTATCAACATTTACCCAAGAGTAATTATTTACACCCGTTCCATTTCCACCTGCGTCTGTAATGTCAATGCTGCCATTATTTGCGCCAGCACAAGGCTGAACATTCGTCACTATTTGATTTGAAACCGTGATTGCTCCCATGCAAGGATTCCCCATAACCGTAATAGAACCGCTGTTTAAAGTGGTTGGAATGATATTGCTATTTTCATCCGCTACTTCTAAAGGTGTTGGTGTATTACAAATAGAAACCGCCGAAGATTGTCCAAGCGTCGCAGATGGACTTATTTGAAAACAAATTTCAATAATCGTTGCTCCAGCTGGTAATGTTTCTCCATTAATCGCATCATCAAACCAAGTTAAATTTAATTGACATGGATTTGGATTGCCTGTATTTAAAGTACCCACATCTGTAAGTGTAGCATTTGGATTTGTAAATTCAATAAAGGTCAATAAAGTACAATCGTAGCAAAAGCTATATTGCATGCTGTTGACATCATTGAAATTTTCTGTTGTCAAAGGAATACAAACGGTCTCCCCTGCCATACCTTGAATTGCTGGAAAAGTAAAGTCTACTGGTACAAGTGGAGTTCCGATAGTTACGGTACCGCTATTGCTACCAAAAACAATAGGATCTTCGTTGCCATCTACTACTTCAATCGCCGTTGGATTTCCAGAGAAATTAACGGGGGTTACGGTACCCGTTGTACCACTCAAAATGGTGAAACAGACTTGATATAATAAAGTACCATCAGGAACAGTTATTCCCATTACATCACCATCAAACCAAGAAATACCAAGATTTCCATTCGCGACACCGCTTTCTCCGAAGTTTAAGTCCTCAATATTTTCTGGATCGATAACTTCTACAAATTGCAATAACGTCGCATCGAAATTCATGCTGTATTGAAAGCTCAAAATATTATTGAAATTCTCCACCGTCACATCTACACAAACCACATCACCAATCTCGCCTGATGTATCACTTCCCGTGACAATAAAGTCAGTGCCATTATTCGGCGCCATGACGTTAATTTGTCCGTTATTGGTATTGACTATTACTGCCGCAGCGTTGCTATCCGTTGCACTTGGGTTTCCACCAAAAATCAAACTACTGGATGTACCACCTGCACCAATTACATTGAAACAAACTTGGTATAAAGTTGTGCCGTTCGCTAAAGTAACGCCTGTACCGCTATTCCACGTTACCGCCAAATTGCCACTTGCTGCGCCGCTATTGTCAAACATAATATTTGATAAATTGCCGCCATTAATATTTTGGTCAAATGCCAAAACTGATGCGTCAAAATTCATCGTATATTGAAAATTAGTTAAATCCATAAAACCATTTGCCGTAATATCCACACAAACATTATCCCCATTTTCAGCCATCACGGTTGGTGCGCTGAAAGTTACCGTTGGAGCAGGAGGATTACCACCTATACCTCCAGATACACTCGTAAAGACGATTGGGTCTTCATTGCCATCCACAACTTCAATAGCCGTTGGCATTCCTGAGAAAGTTACTGGAATAACATTGCCATTGTTATCATCTAAAACAGTAAAACATACTTGATACAATAATGTCCCATCTGGAATTGTGATTCCGGTTACATCGTTGTCAAACCAAGAAATACCAAGGTTTCCGTTCGCAACACCGCTTTCTCCAAAGTTCAGGTCATCAATATTTTCTGGGTCAATAACTTCTACAAATTGCAATAAGGTCGCATCAAAATTCATGCTATATTGAAAGCTCAAAATATTGTTGAAATTTTCCACAGTTACGTCTATACAAACCGTTTCACCAACATTTCCACCTTCAGTCGAAGCTGTGACGATAAAGTCTGTGCCGTTGTTTTGTGTCATGACATTCACCGTACCATTATTGCCGTTAAATGTTATGTTATCACCATCGCCATCTGTTGATGTACCCCCAGAAAATGCGTAGCTACTTGAAGTACCACCTGCGCCGATTACATTGAAACAAGCTTGGTAAATCATTGTGCCATTTGATAAAGTCACACCTGTACCACTTGTCCAAGAAATAGATAAATTTCCACTCGCCGCGCCGCTATTGTCGAATGTTAAACCTGTCAAATTACCAGCGTCCATGTTTTGAGTAAAAGTCAAAACAGCTGAATCAAAAGTTACATTGTAAGCAAGACTTGCAATATTTGTAAAACTATTTACGGTAATGTCTAAACAAACGTTATCACCATTCTCAGCGGTCACTGTTGCTGCTGCTATGGTTACGCTTGCCCCAGGAGGCACTCCGCCTACATTCACACCGCCACCGACACTTGTGAAAATTACAGGGTCTTCATTGCCATCAACAACTTCAATCGTTGTTGGACTACCTGAAAAAGTCACGGGTACTACTCCATTTCCACCCAATACAGTGAAACATACTTGGTATAATAAAGTGCCATCAGGAACAGTTATGCCCACGACATCACCATCAAACCAAGAAACACCAATATTTCCATTCGCTACACCACTTTCGCCAAAGTTTAAATCGTCAATATTTTCTGGGTCAATAATTTCATTGAACTCCAACAGAGTTGGGTCAAAATTTATACTGTATTGAAAACTTAAAATATTATCAAAATTTTCAACCGTCACATCCACACAAACGATGTCGCCAACATTTCCAGTGGGCGTTGCTGCGATGACGGTGAAGTCCGTTCCGTTATTCGTTGCCATGATGTTGACCGTGCCGTTATTACCCGTAAAAGCAACCGTTGCGCCAGCACCGTCTGTTGCCATGCCGCCTAAAAACGCATAACTACTTGATGTACCACCAGCTCCAATCACGTCGAAACAAGCTTGATAAATAGAAGTACCATTTGCTAAAGTTACGCCTGAACCACTTGTCCAAGAGACCGATAAATTGCCATTGGCAGCATCACTATTGTTAAATGTTAATCCAGTTAGACTGCCTGCATCCATGTTTTGAGTAAAAGTCAAAACAGTTGGATCAAAGGTGACATTATAAGAGAAACTGGCTAAATTATCAAAGCCATTCGCTATAATATCCAGACATACATTGTCGCCGTTATTAGCCGTCAAAGTTGGTGCTGAAACAGACAATATTGGAACGCCGTTTATATTTACGCCACCACTGTTGCTATCAAATGGAATAATATTTTCATCGCCATCAACAACTTCAATCACTGTTGGCATACCTGAAAAACTGACAGGAGAAATGCCACTACCACCAATAATATCGAAGCAGATTTGGTACAAAATACTGCCATCAGGAATGGTTACGCCATCAATATCGTTGTCAAACCAAGAGACTCCAATGTCCCCATTAGCAGCTGTCGTGACTCCAAAATTCAAGTCTGGAATAACTTCTGGGTCTAAAATGGTGTCGTACTGAAGGACATTTTCATCGAAGTTGATACTATACTGAAAACTCAGAATATTATCAAAATTTTCACTAGATACATCAATGCAGACATTGTCTCCCACATCACCTGGAACGGTGGTTGCAGAAATAATAAAATCATCCATCAAATCGGTCATACCGTTCGTGGATATTTTGTGGTCAGCCTTGTGAGTTGGAAAAGCAGGAATGGTGGAATTGGCCTGCATACTTAGAGTAAATAGCAGAGCCAAACCTGTTACTAAAGTAGTAAACAAATTATTCATTATGCTCGGAATTTGGAACAACAGTAGAAGGCAACAAAGGATGCCGAGCAAGTGAACCTTAGAAATACTAAATCGTGGATTTTTTATTTCTGATATATGTTCAACTGGGATTACTTACTCTTCTACAGGTGTCGTCGGTAATTGGTAAATGGAACAAAAAAAGACTTTTGGGAAGCCTTTTTTCAATGCCTTATATAATTCTAAAAAAATGGTGTTTTGGGAGGTTAAAATTTTTAATTAATAGATGTATCAAAAGTGTTAGGCTTTTGGAATTGATTATAAAGGTAGTAAAAGATAACCTTTATAAAATTAATTTCCAATTTTTAACACTAGAAACTACTTTAAGGAATGCGAAAAGAATAACTTCGTACTCTTGACAGGATATTTTACCCTCATTTTTTATTTTAAAAACTGAGAATAAAACCTCCCTCTCAAGAATCTAAATTTATTTATTTCGCGTTCTTTAGAAAGTCTATATTTACTGAACAATCAGTTTTCTTATCGAATCTGAGTTCTGTGTATTTAAACGATAAAAGTAAGTCCCTGCAGCAGGAAAAACACTTCTATCAATACTGACAGAATGTTCGCCACTACCTAAAGTCGCTACTTTTTCAAAAATCATCTTTCCGGTATAATTATATATACTTAAATGAGTATTGCTGTGATTTTTCAGAGAAAACCGGATATTCGTCTCTTTATTGAATGGATTAGGATTGTTTTGGAATAGGGTAAAATCTTGGGTTTCTGACTCTGAGGTTGAATTAGTACCGACGGTAACGGTACCGTTATTAATTTCGATTTGGTCATCGGGGATTGCCATTCCATCGGCATCTCCTACTTCAATTATTAAGGGTGGATTGTCATCAGGACAAGAAGCAACTTCTATGTCTGTTGATTCACCCAATGCACCTATTACATCAAAAACGATGGTAAAAATAATTGTTCCATCATCTAAAGTGGTCGCATCGTTAAACCAGCTATAGCGTAATTTCCCTTCACCCAATTGAGCAAAACCAAAGTTAAAATTGTTGGTCATACTATTGGTTAAGTCATCCAATCCGAAGTTTCGGAGGTCGCGGTAAGTTACCACATCAGGATTCCAACGTAGTGCAAATTGCATTGCACTTAATTCCGTATAATTTTCGACAATGATGTCGATTTCAACGGTATCACCAGTCATTGCGCCATCGCTACTTGCTGAAATCGTAACTTGAGCAGATAAAGATGTGGTTAACAATAGGGATACTAATAATCCAAAAAACAAATTTAATTTTCTCATATACATTAATATACAAGTAGCTTGCCAAACTAATTTTGATTCATTCAAACTTCTCAAAAGAGCCTCAAAAGAGGGAGGAAATACTCAAATTTGATTGCAAAAAATTTGTCACAAACCACTTTTAGAATTATGATTCTAAGTTGTGATTTAATTATTTCAGAAAGTTGGCGATTCTCCCAGGTCATTATAAAGTAGTTGACTGCAAATAAACGAGATTTTTAGACCTTACTATTTTCCGTTTAAGAAATTTAAAAACTCCTCCAATAGAAGGAACTATTAAAGAACTTTTTAAACAAAAAATATTGGCTGTCAAAAATTTCGTTTATTCAAAGTCATCTACTTAGCAGATTGGCAGTAAGCGGAACTTAATCCACTTACTGCCGTCTGCAATAATTCTTTATTTCAAAACTTCTTCTAAAGAAGTCAGAGGTCAGACCGCTTCGCTGTCAGAAGTCAGAGAGTTCATAATTGAACCTTCTGACATCTGACAATGAAATGGTCTGACTTCTGTCCTCTGAAATGATTACTTAGTTGCAACCATTTTCTTAGTAGCAGTTTCGTTAGCAGTTGCTATCGTGTAGTACATTACACCAGTTGATGGCAATCCGTTTACAACAACATTGTTGTAACCTTTAGTACCGTCAATTTGGATTACGTTCAATACTCGACCAGAAACATCAGCAATTGTCAAAGTAGCAGCACCTTCTTCAACCATGTTGAAACCGATAGTAGTTTCGCCATTGAATGGGTTAGGTGTGTTTTGGTACAATTCGAATGTTGCAACAGCAGTTGAGTTGAAGTTCAACTCAACGTTCAACAATTCGTTGTTCGTGTTGTAAGCTTCAGCAGCAGTATATCGAGAGTTAATGTTCAATGCTTCGCTCAACATTACGTCAGCGTTAGCAGTGAAAGTCATAGAGAATGCAGCATCGTTAGATGTAGCTTCACCATTCCAGCTTGCAGTGATTGCACGCTCATTCAACATTGCGAAACCGAAGTTATCTTCAGTTGCAGTACCTTCATTCAAAGAAACAAAGTTCAACGCATTGTTGAAGTTCATTGTAAATTGGTATCCTTCAACAGCTTCAACAGTAGTGAAGTCAACAGTGAAAGTTTCACCAGCTTGAACCATACGGTCGTTAGCAGCAATTGTCATTGTTCCAGCAGAACGGTCATCAGCACCTAACAAGTTGTTAGAAGTAGCAGCAGAACCATTTACGTCACCAACTTTGATTGCAACGAAGTCAGCATCCAATACATCAGCGTCGATGTTATTGATGTTTACAACTTCAGGGAAGCTTGTAGCCCAAGGGTTAGTTGAGTTAGCGAAAATGAAGTCTTTGTCAACAAATCTCCAAGAAGTGTTGTTAGCAAATTCAGTATCAATCAACAAAATCAATTTACGGATTTGAACTAAGTCCAAAGTAGTAATCGTCTGAGAGTTGTTTGCGTCAGCAGCAATCATTTTATATGGAGAATCCAAAGTTTGAGTTCCCAAAATGTGCTTGCTAATTACTACCAAGTCAAAAGTAGATACGCCATTTGCATGGTTGTCATCTTTTGAAGGAGTGATAGTTACATCAGAACCGTTTGGTACACCAAATGTGAAGTTACCGTCAGCATCAGTTGTTACCATACCGTTAGATTGTCCACTCATTTCAACAGTTACATTTTCTACAGAAGCGTTAACTTCGTTAGCGATTGCACCGTTAGCAGCTACTAATGGAGCACCTGGACATTGTCCTTGGTTAGCCTGAATAATTACGAAAGTTTCGCAATAGTCTTGGTTACCAGCAGCATCAGTTACCCACAATTGAACAATATTCTCACCTACGTTATCGCAGTTGTAAGTTGCTCCGATATCGTTAATGTCAGCAGAGAAGCTCAATTTAACACCACCTGGGCAGTTGTCATAAGAACCTAAGTCTAAATCAGAAGCCCATAGTTCAACCATTGGCTCGAAAGTAGTATTGTTCGGATCGTTGATAGCCATCAATTCCAATACCAAACCGTCTTTA
>JBLHWU010000067.1:0-27361 GCA_047629355.1 Saprospiraceae bacterium
CTTCGACAGTTTAACAAAGCAGCTGATGATCTATATTCAACGGCGGTTTCAACAATCAGACAACCTATTGAAGGATTTTTTAGCTGGTTAGTTGAAAAAACTGACATTCAAAGAGCATCAAAAGTAAAATCTGAAAACGGGTTAATTTTACACGTTTTTGGAAAAATCGCTGCTGCTTTAGTTTCTTGGATTTTTTAAATAAAATTCTTACACTTAATTCGCATTAATAAGAGAATTATAGTTCTTTTGTCAACAATTAAGTATTTCCGCACTTATTAATTATCCTAACAACTGATTCCTTAACAATCCCAACCGATTGTTATCCCATAAAAGAACGCGATTTATGCGACTTGGTATAATTCCATTCATATTATTATTTGCCTTTCTTTTTTCAGAAAACCTACTGGCCCAAAGCTGCGGTTGCGCAAGCCAAGACAACTGCCCCGTCACCGTTTCTTCAGGAACTTCAACGACGGTTTGCTACGAGGTAACAGATGCTTTTGTCAATAATTTAGCCCTGCCAGGACAGGGCGTTTGCGGCGTCAATATTAATTTCACCAATAGCAATATCGGACAACAAGTCATCACTTTATGTTCTCCAGCAGGTGACTGCGTAGCACTTACAGGAGCAAATGTACCTTGTTCGATTCCGACGATTTTTTCCAATTGGGACATCCTTTTTGTGCCTTGCGATAGCGTGCCACATCCTGATACATTGACGAATTGTAACTATCCATTAGTTTGGGACAATTGCCCCGATAATTGCGCTTGGGCGAATGCATTTTATAATGGAAGTTACCAACCTTACGGTGGTTGTTTGGAAGATTTCGATTTCGGTTTAGTCAATGGGCAATGGTGTATTACAATGGACAATACCAACAATTCAAATGGTGGACAAATTGTCGATTTTGAGTTAACTTTCTGTGATGAGTCAGGCTTTTTATGTTGTGATGCCGATGCAGGCTCGTTGGGCTTTATCCCAGATTTAATAGTTTGTGAAAGTGATTCAAACTTGATTTTAGATATTTTCCCAAGTTACGGTGCAACGGAACCAAACCCTGACCAATATGGCTATTTCTACCTCATTTCTCAAAATAATCAAATCATTGCCTACGAAAATCCTTTAGATTTCACAGGCTACGATGCGGGCAATTATGAGGTTTGTGGATTGTCCTATTTATACATGGATAGTTTGAGTCTTCCCGCACCCAATTCAGGGTTAAATTCTGCTGTTTTAAACGATAATTTGGAAGGAACAAGTCCACTTTTCTGTGGTGATGTTTCTAACAATTGTTTTGATGTCACCATTGCAGAACCCGTTCCAGACCAAATGATTTCTGCGACGATTTGCGAAAACGAATGTTTCATCGTCGGCGATTCTTGTTTTACAGAAAGTGGAAATTATACCTTGACCCTAACTTCTCTGAATGCTTGCGATACGACCGTTATTTTGGACTTAACAGTTTTGACTACAGACACTACGAATTTGATGGAAACCATTTGTCTCGGCGAACAATTTTCAGTTGGGGACAGCATTTACGCTGAAACAGGTATTTATGAAACTTTAGTCGAATCTTCTCAAATGTGCGACAGCCTCATTCTCCTCGATTTGACTGTTATAGAACCGTTAGAAACGACATTAATGGAAATGATTTGTGAAGGAGAAGCCTTTGCTGTGGGCGATAGCCTATATTCAATATCAGGAACTTATATTGACACCATCCCTTCTTTTGCCATGTGCGACAGCATTGTTGCATTGGAATTAATGGTCATTTTCCTTACGGCAAACATTGCTAATTCTGGTGAAATATCTTGTACCAATCCAACCTTAGTTTTAAATGGAAATGGTTCATCTGAAGGGATTGGAATTGTTTACAATTGGACAACTCCCAACGGACAATCTACAGGCGCAACTAACGAAATAACAACTGAAATTAACGCAGGCGGAACATACATTTTAAATGTCTCTCAAGGCAATTGCATCGTCTCCGATACCGTCGAAATCACAATAGATACTGACTTGCCAATCGCCGATGCGGGGCTAGCTGACACTTTGAATTGCGCAGTCTCAAGCGTTATTTTAGACGCCTCCAACTCGACCGCGACGGCAGGGAATATGCTGACTTATAGTTGGTTTAGCCAAGACGGTTGCCCGATATTAAATCCAACAATGGAGATGCCGATAATTGAGTGCCCTGACTTATTTTTTGTAGAAATCACGAATAATATTAATGGCTGTAAAGACACTGCTTCTGTTCTAATTATGGAAGATATTTTAACGCCAATTGCTGAGGCAGGACAAGATACTTTTTTGACTTGTATCAATAGTTGTATTGAATTAAATGGCGGTCAATCTATGCCACTTGTCAATCTCGATTTTATATGGTCAACCGATAATGGCAATATTAAAAATGGAGAAACCACTGCCAATCCACAAGTCGATTTGGATGGTCTTTATGAATTAATCATTACCAACAATCAAAACTTTTGCATGGATACCGCGACGGTGAATGTGAATTTTGATTTGGTCTTACCTGCTATTGAAATTAGCGTTTCTGACCCTAATACACTGACTTGTCAAGATACGATTGTTACTTTAAATGCCAATATTATAAATAACATTCCAAACGCTAATTTTCAATGGAATGGCGACATTTTAAATGGGCAAGGAACAGTTGCGGCGACCATTGAAAGTGCAGGTGAATATGTCCTTATTGTCACCGATACAGACAATGGTTGTGTAGATTCCACGAGCGTGACTATTTTTGAAAATATAGCCTATCCAGAAGTCGAAGCAGAAGGCGTTCAAGGCACATTTTTAAATTGTATCAACGACACGCTACCCCTTGGCGGAAATAATAATCCAACTGGCGATAATTTCGCTTATTTGTGGACAACCAACGGTGGCAATTTCTTTCCATCCGACACTATTGAAAATCCGCTAACTGATGCGGCAGGCAACTATTTTTTAACCATCACCAACCTCGAAACAGGCTGTGCCACGACCGACACTGTTGCCATTGAAATCAATAATGAATTCCCAATTGCCGATATCATTAATTTCAATGGAGAATTAGATTGTCAAAATACCTCCGATACTTTAATTGCGGAAAATCCCCCTGGTTTTACCCCGTGGTTATATACTTGGACGGTAAACGGGGAAGTTGTTCTAAACGGAGTAGATTCATCAACGATTATTATTAGTTCTCCTGACACTATTTATCTTCAAGTGACCAATGTAGACGGTAGTTTTTGTACCGCTTTCGATACGGCAATTGTTATCTCAACTGTCACGCTGCCAGAGATTAATGCGGGTGAAGATGTATTTTTAGATTGTGAAAATGCGACCGTGATACTGAATGGTTCGGTGACGAATCCTAACTTGAATTTGCAATGGTATGCGCCAGAAGACACCTGTATTTTAGCCAATCCAAATGCTTTAAATCCAACTGTTGACTGTGAAGGAATGTATGTTTTGGAAGCAACGGATAATTTGACAGGCTGCGTGGCAACAGATACTGCTTTCGTGTTTGTGAATAATTCGCTTTGTACGCCAGAAGTTTATGCGGGGGCAGATACTTTGTTAAATTGCTATACAAACAACTTTACAACCATTGCGGCAAGTGGAACGATGGGATTAAATTACGCTTACATTTGGACAGATACGATGGGCAATGAATTGAATGTCATGGATGTTTTCAATCCAGAATTTGGGGAAGGCTGCTACATTTTCACCATTATCAATACCAATTTTAATATTTCAGCGAGCGATACGGTTAAGATTTTTTCAGATACAATTCCTCCAATTGCCAACGTTGGTCCAGACTTATTTCTAAATTGTCCACAACAGGGTTCCTGTATTCCATTGGATGTTTCAGGCACCTCTGTTGGCGATGATTATACTTATGAATGGGGAACGGTTAACGGTACTTTTTGCACAGATTCTTTAGCTTTAAATATCGAAATTTCCGGCATTGGCTTTTACGATTTAACCGTCATTGACACGACTAATGGCTGCGATGCACTCGATGCAATGACCGTCAATGCCGTCGGCGAATCCCCTATTGCCAATGCAGGTGTGACGATGCAATTAGAATGTGGAATCGATACGATTATCTTAGACGGCAGCGGTTCATTTTTACCTCTTGATATCGAGATTTCTTGGTTTTCTAATACGGGCACTATCCTTAACGGAAACACGACGCTAATGCCAACGGTTGAAGGCAGTGGCATTAGCGACACGTTTTTTATTGCTTTAAATAATCCAGAAAATCTCTGTACAGATACAGCTTTTGTTGAAATTTTGGCAGCAGAAGGCTGTTTTCCAACTTGCGGAATTTTGCCGCCACTACCTTTAACTTGCGAACGCGATACGGTTTGCATTGATACCATTGGTACCTCGGCAGGCCCAGATATTTGCTACCTGTGGACACCGATTGGCGGAACAGGCGGCCCGATTGCAGGCGACGATACGCAGGCAATAGCATGTGTGACTGCAGCTGGGTTTTACGAATTAGCAGTGACGAAAAAAGTGAACGGCGCACAATTTACCACCAGCTGTCAAGTGCAAGTGATGGAAGAAATTAATGCACCAATTACCGATGCAGGCGATATTCAATTTCTGACTTGTGCGGACACTTGCGTTACTTTAGATGGTACAAATTCCGCGATAAATTCTACCTATTTATGGACGACATTGAATGGCAATATTAAAAGTGGAGAAACGACTTTAGAACCCACCGTTAATCAACCGGGCACGTATACCTTGACTGTAACGAGCCTTGTAAATAGCTGTACCTCGATGGATAATGTATTGGTTGACACTGATTTTACCACACCAATTATCATTAATATTCCAGAAGAAGTCATTGGTTGTTCTGGACAAACGGTAGTGAATGCGGATGCGACGACTTCAGGAGTGACTTATCAATGGACAACAATAAACGGCAGTATTTTTACGGGTGAAAACAGCTTAAATCCCATTGTGACGCAGGAGGGAGAATATTGTTTGACGGTTACTGATATTGGCAGCGATTGTTCTGTAACGGAATGCACGATGGTCGAACTGGATGGAAATTTGCCGACGGCAGACGCGGGGGCTGATGTATTTTCTACCTGTTTAGACACAAGTTTTACACTACAAGGAATGAGTACGGGCCAAAATATTTTAACCACCGCTTGGACTGGCCAATGTATTAATGGAAATGCAAATTCACCAATAATCATGGTCGATTGCCCTGGCGTTTATACTTATACGGTAACGGATAATAACGGTTGCCAAGGCAGCGATAATGTCGAAGTTTTGCAAGATAATTTGCCGCCAACTGCTGATGCAGGACTTGACCAAACCTTGACTTGCGATACCTTAATGGTACAATTGGACGCGACCAATTCGATGTCAAATAGCGTTAGTCCGCTGGCTGGCAATCTTAGCTTTTTATGGTCAGATACAAATAGTGGCGTATGCGCAGATATTGATTCCGCAACACCCACGATTTGCGCAGGCGGCATTTATACCATAACGGTGACGGATGATTTGACAGGCTGTACCGCAACGGATGAAGCAGAAGTTTTTGAATTAATTAGCATTCCTCAAATCAATGTTTCCGAAGATACCACGCTGACTTGCGACCGGGATACTGTTGAGATTAGCGGCATCGGTAGCAGTACGAACGCACCATTTATTCATCTTTGGGAAACGACGAATGGCAATATAAAAACCAATCCAAATGACCTCGAAATTTGCGTCGATGCTGACGGTATGTATATGCTAACCCTGCAAGATACGGTGAGTGGTTGCGAAATTTCAGATACTGTTTTTGTCGTTATGGACATCCAATCACCGACTGCTGCAATTGATACGCAAGAAGGGTTGACAATCACTTGCGGCATGCCAACGGTTACGATTAATGGTAGCATTTCTACGCCGACGGATTCACTAACTTTTTATTGGGAAACCATAGATGGCAGTATTATTTCGGGTATCGAAAACCCTTCAATTAATGTTGATTCAGCAGGCACATACCTTTTAGAAGTCACCAATATTCGCAATGGCTGTACAGATTGGACAACCTATACTGTTAATGAGGATTTTGAACAGCCAACCGTTGATTTTGTACCGCCGCCGATACTTACTTGCCTAGAAACAGAGGTGCAATTGGAAGTTTCCCCACCTGACAATCAACCGATTTATGCGTTTATGTGGAATGGCCCGACGGGCAGTATTGTTGATGAAGATACCGCAACACCAACGGTTAATCAAGCCGTTAACTATACCGTTACGATTACCAATATGATAAACGGTTGCACCAATTCGGGGATGGTTTTGGTGGAACAAAATTTGACCGCGCCGATTGCGGAAGCGACCACTTTGGGTAGCTTGGATTGTATTGAAACAACGGCTGGTATTTCTGGAGATGGTTCTTCGACGGGTGATTTTACTTATTCTTGGACAAGCAATTCTGGTGGAAATATTCAAAACTCAACTGATTTAAATACGGAAACGAATGCGCCTGGCTGGTATTTTATCGAAGTTACCAATGAGGAGAATGGCTGTACTGCCACCGATTCGACGGAAGTCATTGCTTCGGCGATTCCGATAACGGGCGTGTTGGCAGAAGTAGATGACCCCGATTGTTTGGGTAACTTAGGATTTATTCGAATTGATAGTGTTTTAGGTGGGGCGAATCCGTATGTATATGCAATTGATGGGAAGGACTTTGCGCAATTTAATCAATTCAGTTCGCTTGCACCTGGTAGTTATTTGATTGAAATTGAGGATGCGAATGGTTGTACTTTTGAAATGACTTTTACCATTAATCCGCCGACGGAAGTGGAGGTAACATTGGGGCTTGATTTGGAAGTCAACTTTGGCGATACGACGCAATTGGAAGCGTTAATTAATATTGCAATTAGCGAATTAGATACCGTCATTTGGACACCGCTGCCGAACCCTGATTGTCCGCTATGCCTCATTCAAGGTATCAAACCTTTAGAAACGACCACTTATTCTATTCAAGTCATTGACCAAGATGGCTGTCAGGATTTTGATAAAGTGATTGTTTTTGTAGATGAGCGTCCGCACGTTTTTGCACCGAATATTTTCTCTCCAAATGGCGATGGTGAAAACGAATTTTTCTATTTGCAAACAGACGAGACTATCTTATCTATTCCAAGTCTGATGATTTTTGACCGCTGGGATAATATGGTTTTTTACGGTGAAGACTTCTTACCGAATGTACCAATTTTAGGTTGGAATGGTACCTTTTTGGGCAAGACGATGAATCCGCAGGTGTTTGTTTGGAAAGCGGAGGTGGAATTTGCGGATGGGCGTGTAGAGGTGATTTATGGGGATTTTGTGTTGATGCGATAGATTGGGTGCTGGGTATTAGGTACTGGGTACTCGGTAAATGCGCGCCTAGTACCTAATATTCCTGCGACCACTTCCGCCACAACTTATCCGACTGTTTCATGATATTATAAAAAGGTCGAATCCAATAGTTTCGGCGACCAAAGCCACCCGGCGAACCTTTCATCCGCCGTGCCATCAAGATTTTTTTAGTAGAAATATCAAAAAAAGTAAGCCAGACAAATGCCGCTTCTTCTGGTTTATTCAGGGATTCTACAATGAAAACCATCCCCAAACCTTCCTTTTGCCGCTCGCTATCGTATTGACTAATCATGTTCATCAATTGCTCTTTTTCAATTTCATAATTTCGTTCAATCACAATATCATCAAGACTAATCGCTGCATTCCGTTCCGTCACCACGCCAAAATCATATTCAATAACGTCCTTATCGTAGTATTTTTTGATGTTAAACTTATCTCTTTGCTCAAACATCATGCTGTTCCATTTTTCAAAATAATATTCTTTTAAAATCACTATATCTGGAAAATTTTCCTTGCCAATCATTTTTGCATTAGAATAATCAATACCAAAAAAGACAACTTCATCATCATTGAAAATATCAGAACGCATTTTTTGAGCGTCAGCAATTATTAAAAAAGTAGTGAGAAAGAGAGCGGTGAATAAAGTTTTCATGTAGTTAAGTTTTACTTTTAAAATTGATTGGTCGCGAAATAAAGTACCAAATTTAACAAAATCTCTTCTATTTATTAAAAACGCCTATTTCCTTAAATTTAAAATAACATTTACACATCGACATTACTGGGTTTTGTTAAAGGAATGTTTAGTTTTGTCTATGAATATATAATTTTGTCATATCAAGAAGATTTCAATGGAAACCATTACAGAGGAACAGAAAGAAAAAGACAGCAAACTTATCGTTGACGCTTATCGACGGCTACTCAAATCCATTAAAACACCGATGGATGAAGCGGATAAAAAAAATATTCGTAGGGCTTATGATATGGCAGTCAAAGCACACTCTGAACAGCGACGTAAATCGGGCGAACCGTATATTTTGCACCCGATTGAAGTCGCTCGGATTTGTGCCACTGAAATTGGGCTTGGCCCAACTGCTATCGTCTGCGCACTCTTGCACGATGTGGTCGAAGATACCGAGGTGACTTTGAAAGATATTGAAGGTATTTTTGGTAAAAAAATCGCGCTGATTGTTGATGGGTTGACTAAATTGGACAACTCCTATAATGTGCATAGCCCACAGGCGGAAAATTTCCGAAAGGTGCTAAGTACGCTCATCGAAGATGTGCGGGTTGTGCTGATAAAAATGGCGGACCGGCTTCACAATATGCGTACGCTCGGGTCGATGCCGCGCCACAAGCAATTGAAAATCGCCGCAGAGACCAGTTATATCTACGCGCCCCTCGCCCACCGTTTGGGTTTGTATGCTTTTAAAACGGAATTTCAGGATTTGGTGATGAAAATCAACGACCGAGAAATTTATTCGGAAGTTGCTAAAAAACTCAATGAAACCAAGCGTTCACGAGAAGATTATATTGCAAAATTTATCAAGCCAATTACGGATAAGCTCGATGAAAAAGGTTTTAAATATCGCTATACAGGACGACCGAAATCCATTTATTCTATTTGGAAAAAGCTAAAAACTAAAGGCATTCCATTTGAAGAAATTTATGATTTATTTGCTGTTCGCATCATTGTGGACATCCCAAAAGAAGACGAGAAAATGGCCTGTTGGGGCATTTATTCTATCGTGACGGATGAATATCGACCAATTCCAGAACGGTTAAAAGATTGGGTGGCTGCGCCGAAATCAAATGGTTATGAAAGTTTGCATACCACTGTAATTGGCCCAAAAGGTCGTTATGTAGAAGTACAAATTCGGACAGAGCGAATGGATGAAATTGCGGAGCGTGGATTTGCGGCGCACTGGAAATACAAGGGCGTTTCTAATCAAAAAGATGCCTTCGACAATTGGCTGGATGGCTTGCGCGAAATGTTGGAAAATCCGAACTCGGATGCCATGGAATTCCTCAGTGATTTCAAAACCAATTTATTCCATGAAGAAGTGTATGTGACTACACCTGCAGGTGACATGAAAGCTTTACCGAAAGGGGCGACTGCTTTGGATTTTGCCTTTACGGTTCACACGGATGTGGGGTATCGGGCCAAGGCAATCAAGGTTAATAATCGCCTTGTTCCAATGGGGCATAAATTGGAAAGTGGCGACCAAGTTCAAGTCATTACCGATAAAAATCAGAAGCCGCATGAAGATTGGTTGAAGCTTGTGATTACGGGTCGAGCGAAGTCTAAAATTCGCTCATCGATGAAAGAAGAGCGGCGAAAAGTAGGCGAATTAGGCAAAGAAGCCTTACAACGAAAGTTTAAAAGTTTAAAAATTGAGTGGGAACAAGGTGTCGAAGCATTGGTCAAATATTACAAACTCCAATCGCACGTTGACCTGTTTTACGGCATCGCTTTAGACCAAGTGAATGTCAACGAAGTCCTTAAAAATTTTGAAATCAAAGACCACAAGCTCTTTGAAATCATCATTAAAAAAGAGGAAGAAGTAGACGTAGATGTAGATGTAGAAGAAACACCAAGTGTGTCGCGCGCGCGCAAGAAATTCTTAGGTAAGCCTAAATTGTTGGTTGGCGGCGAATCGGCAGACCAATATGACCATCAATTTGCGAACTGCTGCCATCCGGTGCAGGGCGACGATGTGTTTGCTTATTTGACGGCAAGTGCGGGTTTGAAAATTCACCGAGCGAATTGTCCGAATGCGGCGAATTTACTGGCAAATTATGGCTATCGCGTGATGAAAGCGGAGTGGATTGAAACGACCGATACTTCTTTTGTTACCAACTTGAAAATTACGGGTGTGGACGATGGTATTGGTGTAATTGAAAAAATTAGCCATGTGCTTTCGACTGATTTAACCATGAACATTCGCTCGTTTTCTATCGCTGGCGAGGCGGGTTATTATGAAGGAAAAGTGAAGTTGCTGGTAGCGAATAAGGACAAACTGTCGATTGCAATGCGGACGTTGAAGAAGTTGAGTTTTGTTTCGACGGTGGAGCGGGAAGATTAGGGATTTGAAAATATAGAAAATATAGCTCAGCACTCTAACGTAAATAATAGGAAAATAATACGCATTTTGACAAATTCCGTGATTTTATAAAGGTATCCGATACGGGCTATCGCTGTTGGATATTTTTCATAGGACTTTTCAAATAGCCATAATCCTGAAAGGATTGAATGTGAATAACCACGGATGAAATCCGTGATACTGAAGCTAAGATAACGTAACTCTGAAGGAGTTGAATGTCAATTATATCGAATCCCTTTAGGATTTTTACGTTTCATCAAATGCCCCCGAATTGCATTCGGGGTTATTCATATTCATCCACTTCGTGGATAAGTAATCAGGGTAAAACCTTTAACTTTTGGTTCTTTGACCAATGCCGTGAAATCTAAATTTGTTAGCAAGGGTTACTTTTTCAGTACCCGCTACTTTATTTGCTAAAAGTAAAGGATACTGAAAGAATACCCGCTACTACAGGCTTTGCAATCACGAGATTTGTCAAAAAACCAAACAATTTTCATTTTGACAAAAAAACTACCCTTAATTGGATTGGGAACGGCGGCTATTGGTCGCCCTCAATATATTAATATCCGTCAAGACACAACGGATACTCAATTCTCTTTAGAACGATTCCGGCAGAAAGGTCTAGAGATGCTTGATGCTGCTTACGCGCAAGGTATTCGATATTTTGACACTGCACCAGGTTATGGAATGGCGGAACAGTTGCTATTGGATTGGATTGCTCATAAAGACGATAATAGCATCGAAATTGCTACAAAATGGGGCTACACCTACGTGGCAAATTTTGACCCTAATGCAACTCAACATGAAATAAAAGAGCACTCCTTAGCCAAACTAGACGAGCAATGGGAGCAGTCAAAGAATTTCTTGCCGCGACTTTTTACCTATCAAATTCACTCTGCTACTTTTGAAACGGGTGTTTTGAATAAGGAAAGGATTCTTAATCGTTTAGCTGAATTGAAAAGTGAACGGGGCATCCTCCTGGGAATTACAACTACGGGAGCGAATCAAGTGGAGGTCCTAAAAAAGGCAGCAGAAGTTGAAGTCGAAGGACAATCATTGTTTGATACCTTTCAAGTCACGTATAATATTTTTGACCAAAGCCTTGCGCCAATTTCAAAAGAACTTTCTGCCCAAAATAAAAAGTTAGTCATCAAGGAAGCCTTGGCAAATGGTCGCGTATTCCCCAATACACAATACACTCATTATACTGCTGCTTATGATGTACTTGATAGATTAGCGAAGAAATATGATGTAGGTATTGATGCGATTGCGCTTCGTTTTTGTGCAGATAGTATACCCGTATTTAAAGTTTTAAGTGGTGCTGCCAATCATCAACATTTATTCGATAATCTAAAAGTCAATCACTTTGAACTGGAGGAAGAGGATGTAGCTATTTTGAAAAAATTAGCGATTAAACCAACGCAATATTGGACAGAGAGGAAATTGCTTGGTTGGAACTAATGCAACAACCCTTAAATAACTACCTGCTTAATTTGATATTTGAGAAGCTAGAAAATTCTAAGATTTTCTAGCTTCAAAAAACCGTGCGCCTCGCCTGCGGCGAGGCGGGTGGGTTATTGAGGGTTGAAAACGGTTTTATAAAACCGTTTTCAACCCTCAAACTCCCTTTGTTTTAGATAGGTAGTTATTTCTGATTCATTACACTAATGCCTTAAAAAAATGAATACAGAACATCAAAAATTCAATCTCCCCGTGATTACTGCTGAAGTCTATAAACTGAAACCTAAACGCTACCAATTGAGAAAGGGAAATATGGACGGTGCGCCACCATGTCCTTTTGGTCATCAATTTAAATGGATTGGCTATGACATTGAATTAATGCGCTATGTTCGGGTAACAACCTCTGTTTTTAAAAAGCTGATTGGCTTGATGGATAAAAAAGAAGTTGCGGAGCATGAGTTGTTTTTTAAGGCGTATAAGAAGGTTTTGTAGTTTGTTGGGGATAAGGATTTTAGGAAATAATAGCCTGAAGAGATTGATAGGATAATTGACAATGGCTTTTTTACTAAGCCAAACACCTTGAAAAAGATTCTTTTATTCCTTTACAAGGACTATAGACGTAATATGGTGAGAATAGACATTAAAGGAGCTATTGAACCTTTATCTATTGACTCGCTTCAATCCTTTATTTCACACTAAAAATTGAGTAAAATAACTAATGTCGGAAGTCTTCAGACATCTATTTTAATGTCTCCAAACGCGATTGCTCAATGCAAAATTATAACTCTAAAATTTTTGAAGTCAACTAACCTACCTTGTCGTAAATTTTGGCGGATGAATCCCCAATTGAACAAAAGCATTTCTTTGATTTATCAGTCGATAGCGATTTAAGTGAAGTGAATTAACCGTTGCTCTTCCTGTAGAAGTTATGCCAATAATAATTGTAGCAGTTTCATTCCACTCAAAATAGTCTGTCCAGTTGTCTGTCCTTGGATTATAAAAAGCTGCTAAAATACCTGAATTTGGGTCAGTTCAGAAAATATGATTGTATCTATGAAGATTACAACCCTGACAAGTCAAAATGAGATTTTCAGCTACACTTAATCCTGACTTGCTAATTAGTATGATGTGTTCAACATTGAAAGGAGAAGAATAATCATCAGAACTAAGGCAATATTCACAAAGAAGATTGGCTCGTTCATATATCAAGTCTTTCAACTCTTTTGGAATGTAAATGCGACTCATTTATTTCGATTGAAAGGGTTCAGTTCTTTCATCACTCGTTCAATCGACATTTTCTTCAACTCCGCATATTCCTGCAAAGCAATTATTTTATTCGTATCAAATTCCTCTATTTTCTCCATATAAGCAGTCATTTCTACTAATTCCTCTGGACTAATTGTTCCATTTTCCATTTGATTACTCAAATATTCGTAACGTTTCAAAAAAGCAGGAGTAGCTTGATTAAGGATAATTTTCAACAATTTAGCTTCTCTATCCTCAGGCGTATCACTTCTTTCGCTGAATCAACTGCGTAATCTTATCCGCAATACTTTTCGACTCCTCCGCACTCAATAATTCAAAATTATTGATGAGTTCGTTTAATGAAAATGGTACTGTTAAATGGATTGGTTTCATACTTATAATTTTTACAAAAATAAGGGAATTTGAGGAAAAGTAAAAATTAGTTGATATCCTAAATTTTTAACTGTCTTATGACGCTATTGAAAAATCTTAAACTATATCTCTAATTAACTCACTAAAGATGCCTAATTCTATCAACGTCTAACTTCCAGAATATAAGTGTGAACACCAAAAACCAAATCAATCTATCTCCACCCCCAACCACATCTCCAAAGCCTCTTCAAACTCCGCTTTCTCCTCCTCCGTCATATGCGCAATCCGTGCCTTCGCATGATCTTTCCCTTCCAAAACAAACCACTTCGAATTCACTTTATCCGATTTTTCCACACCCGTTGCCGACCAAGTATCAATACCGCCGTTGATGTAAAGAAAATTATTGCCTTCCGTTTTTAGCCATTTCGCGACTTTATTGGTTAAAGTGCCGTCGAATTTTACCTCCATTTTATTGGGTGTAAAGGATGCATACGGGTTGCTATCCGTTGGCAATGCTTTCAATAAACCTTTAAATTCGGCGGTTTCATAGCCATAATAACCCATTTGTGTAGATGATTGATAATAATGCGATGCAAAAGCTTCCATGTCTGCATCTGCATAAAAAGAAATGCCAACAACATCCATGAAATTTTGTAAAACAACCTCTAAATCTGCATCCGCTGCTGGTATTTTAGAACAATCGTGTCCCCATTGCCAAAAGGAAAATGGATACTCTAAAACAGCATACTCAAAAGCTTCTTCGAGCGTCAAATAGGTGAATTTATGTTTCGCGCCCTTCGCATACCATTTTAATAATGGCAACACTTTTTCGCGTTCTTGCAACAACCGAACTTGGATTTCTTTGATGTCCTCCCGGCACTCGGCAGTCCCTACTTTATCCAAAAATTCGTAAATGCGTTTTTCTTCATATTCATAATTTACAGGCGCAACATACGGCACGGAAACATCCACATCATTTGGATAAAAATAACGATAAAATATGGTCGTCGTCCCGCCTTTACTGATACCCGTAGAGACCCATTTTTCTTGGTATAATTTTTTAAACAACTGGTTGATATGATGTAAATCTTCTGCCATTTGCTCGAATGTCAAATATTGATAATCCAAGGTGTCAGGGACCGATGTTCCGAAATATCGGTGTTCAATGTCCAGTTGATTGGCATCGAGCATAGACGTCAATTCGTACATGCGATTGCGCGGGCGTGCATAGCCTTCGGTCGCCATCACCATCGGGCGATTAAAGCCTCGGTGCGAAAGAAATGCCCGTTGATAAATGTAGCCTTTTGAGTGGTCTTTGTGGTCAAGTGGTTGCTTGATGTGCAACTCATAAGCGGCTTCAAAACCTTCGGGCGTTTCCAGTTTTTTAAACACGACACCGGGAAGGTCGAAGAGCATTTTTTCTAAAGCCGATTGAGCGGAAATTATTGTGGTTAAGAAGGTAAATGCAAGGAATAGAATGGTATATTTTTTCATTATTTTTAGTTTTAAAACCTAATTTAAGAACCCCAAACCCCTAAAGGGAAGCGATTCGTTCATTAATGTTGAACTTTGAAATGAATGGAATTGTATTTCCAGTTTTTTATGGAAATATTGTTTTTACTCAGATTGCTCCCCCTTAGAGGGAAGGGGTTCTTATTTGCAAAAGCCGAAATTAAAAAAAAAATACTCGAAATTCGTCAAACTCACCGTTCTCGCCCACTTTTTGCATTAAAATGGTTAGCATTGTGTTAAACTGATTTTTAGACAATCTAAATTTGCCTAATTTCGTTGTTGTTTTGTCATTCCGACCGAGGTGGAGGAATCTGGATGCAACAGTACGCCAGATTCCTCCACTTCGGTCGGAATGACAAATGAAACTGTCGGAATGACAAATGAAATGACAATTTTAAATATTATTTTATGAAAAGATTGATTGCAATTTGCGCGCTATTATTTGTTACTACGTTTTCAGCCCAAGCGGCCTATTTGGTAATTCCGATGGATGAAAAACAGAGTGACCACCTCAAAGCCTACGGTATCGCTTATTGGGTGTTGAATCAAAATATTGAAGCTTGGTGGTTGTTGAATCATCGAGGTGGTAGTTTTTCATTTCGCACCAATCCGATTTTTGAGAAGGAATGTAAGACGCGTGGAGTCAGTTACGAAATCGTTCCTGATGCGGCGATGAATCAGATTTTTAATGAAATTGCCAATCCAGAAGTAAATAAGGATGCGATTAAATTGGAGAAACCCCCGAAGATTGCTGTTTATACGCCGACGGAGGATTTTAAATCCATTCGAGGCGACCAAATTCAGCCTTGGGATGATGCGGTGACGATGGTTTTGTCGTATGCAGAGATTCCGTATGATGTGATTTATGACGACGAAGTATTGGGCGATAAATTAACAGAATACGATTGGTTGCACTTGCACCATGAGGATTTTACGGGGCAATATGGTAAGTTTTACCGCAGCTACCACAACCACGGTTGGTATAAAGATAATGTGAAGCAAATGGAAGCGATTGCGGCGCGACATGGTTTTAAAAAAGTGTCTCAGTTGAAATTAGCGGTGGTTAAAAAAATTCAAGAATATGTCGTTGGTGGTGGATTTATGTTTGCCATGTGTTCGGCGACCGATACTTATGATATTGCTTTGGCTGCCCAAGGAATTGACATTTGCGATAAATATTTTGATGGCGACGGACCAGACCCGAAGGCGCAGGACAAATTGAAGTTTGACGAAACCTTTGCATTCGATGATTTTCAATTGGTAAAAAATCCGTTTGAATACGAACATGCGTCAATTGACCACCATAAAGGTCGAAGTGTAAATGCGGAACAAGATTATTTTACCCTATTCGATTTTTCTGCAAAATGGGATCCTGTACCGACGATGTTGACCCAAAATCATACACGAACAGTGAAGGGTTTTATGGGACAAACAACGGCTTATAATAAGCATGTAATTAAGTCAAATGTTCTCGTTTTAGGTGAAAATAAGCCTGCCAACGAAGCCCGTTATATCCACGGAACTGTCGGCGAAGGTTTTTGGACATTCTATGGTGGGCATGACCCAGAAGATTACCGACACTATGTGAATGACCCGGAGACGGATTTGAGTTTACACCCGAATTCGCCAGGTTATCGGTTGATTTTGAATAATGTATTGTTTCCTGCGGCGAAGAAGAAGAAGCGGAAAACGTAGAAGATGAACTACTAAATTATTAACAATGCTGCATTGTTATTTCAGCAGTTTAACCATGCTATAGTTTACAATTTTATCTAAGTATTTCTGGCTTTACTAAAGGGCATTATAAGAAGATTTCATAAAGAAGTCGTCTTGTAATGCCCTTTTCTATTTCGTCCATTTTTAGAAGAATCCTTTCGAATTGAATTGCGTTCTTTCATATACTTGTAAAATTTATTGTTTTAATTATTTTTAATATAAAATAAAACCACTACATTTGCATAGAAATCAGAATTAACGATTCTAGAAACCAACAACCCAAACACTAACCCAATGAAGAAAACAATCTACACCATCGGACATTCAATCCATGAATTTAGCTACTTTTTAACTCTCCTTTCTACTTATCAAATCGACTGTATCGTGGATGTCCGCAGCATCCCCGCCAGTGGTCGCAATCCACAATACAACAAAGCAGCCTTGCAAAATACGCTGCGAGCTGAAGATATTATTTATCTACATTTTGGAAAAGAATTTGGCGCACGACAGCCGAATCAAGCCGTTCAAAATAATGACGGGCAGGTTAATTTTGAGAAATTTCGACAAACTCAGGCTTTTCAAAAAGGCATTCAACAACTGGAAGAAGGTTTGGAAAAAGGCTACAATATCGCCTTGATGTGTTCGGAAAGTCATCCTTTGGATTGTCACCGATTTTCGATGATTTCTAATTTTTTGGTGGAACAAAGTTTTGAGGTGCAGCATATTTTGAAAGATAAATCGCTGGTTTCTCATGAAGAAATGGAAGAAAGGATGCTAAAAAAATATGCGAAGAAATTACCGAAACCTTCTTTATTTGAACCTGATATTTCGGAAGAAGACCAAGTTGCAGCGGCCTATAGGTTGCACAATTGTGATATTGGTTGGCGCGCGGGGTGAATAGTTATATGGTTACATTCTTGAACTACTGACGAATCATGAGAGACTCTCCTGAAAAAAAATGAGTTCTATGAAAAAGAATTACTTAACTGATGCTACGCTATAAACAACTACGAAGTAGTTAAATATGAATAACCTCGGATGCAATCCGAGGAAATAAAGTAACATATCCCAACTTTGAAAGAGTTGAACTTTCTCTTACAATATTCAACTCCTTCAGAGTTACTATACGTTGCTTCGTTCCCGCAGATTGCATCTGCGGTTATTCATATTCAATCTCTTCGAGATTACTGTGTAGCATAACTGTCTCGTAAGATTAAAATGTATAAATTGTATTTAGCCTCTACAGATGCTATACCCAATCATTCAACAATAAAATCTTATGACAAAACTATACACCATTGGTTTTACTAAAAAATCAGCCGAAGACTTTTTCACCCTAATAGATGAAAATGAGGTACAAAACTTAGTAGATACCCGCATCCGCAACAATTCCCAACTCGCAGGCTTTGCCAAAGGACGTGATTTGAAATATTTCACGAACTGCCTCTGCAATGCCAATTATTCCCACGAACTCGACTACGCCCCAACCAAAGAACTCCTCCAAAAATACCGTAAAAAAGAAATAGATTGGTCAGCCTACGAAATCGAATACCTCAACCTACTTGACTTCCGAAAAGTTGCCCACAAAGTCGATATTTCCCAGCTGCATCAACACTGTTTTTTGTGCAGCGAACATCTCCCAGATTTTTGTCACCGCCGTCTCTTAGCCGAATATTTAAAAGCTAAATTTAATGATATAAAAATTAAACACCTATGGTAAGTAACACGTAGTAATTAATCGGGTAAACCAGTCAACTAAACACCAAAAGTTATGAGAAAAATAATGATTTGCCTCGCCAATTCCAAAAAATATGGTCAACGCTGTATCGCAGGAATTGAAGTCGTTCGTAAGCCCGCAGGCGGTTGGCGGATAGTCAAAAAAAATGATAAACCAAAGTGGTTGCGCCCCGTTTCGTCCTATTCCAATCACGGGGAAGTGAAAGAATCAGAAGTTGAAAACATTCAATTATTAGACATTGTGAGTTTTGAAATGACTCAACAAGTTGGACGTGGCTATCAACACGAGAATGTGCTATTTCAAAAAAAATCATTGCAGAAAATTTCGTTGATTGGCAGGTCTGCAAAAAATTTAGATGTGCTGACAGATGCTTCTTGCGAGTCCCTTTTTGGGGATACCGACAGGCGAATTTTGGCAAACGACATTCATGCCGTCAGTCATTCTTTGGTCTTTTTAAAAGTCCATTCAATAAAAATTTACTACCCTATTGTTTACAAAACGATGAGTCCGCGCGCCAAGATTTCTTTTAATAACAGGACGTATGATTTGCCCGTCACCGACGTAGAAATGATTTGGAAATTGTACGAAAATCCGAATCTTTTGGAAGCATTCGATGATTTGTATTGTACCTTTTCGTTGGGCGTATTGTTTGAAAAATATCATTATAAGATTGCGGCGGGGATAATTTATGTTTAGATTGCCAACGTAAAAACACTCCCCTCTCCCACTTCCGACCGTACTGAAATCCGTCCTTTGTGCATCCGAACTATCTGTCGCGAAAGATTCAAACCAATTCCAGAACCCTCATTTTTAGTCGTGTAAAAGGGTACAAACATTTGTTCCAGTACTTTTTGTTCTATACCAATTCCGTTGTCGCTGACGTCTATCGTAACCAATCCTTCCATCGATTTTTGTGCAGAAATAACAATGACTTTTTTATCTGCTTCTTTGACTTTCAACGCTTCAATGGCATTTTTTAGTAAATTAATCAAGACCTGTTCCATTAACTCTGCATCCGCATCAAAAGTAACAGCGGTAGAGGGTAATTGAATATTAAAATCAATTTGGTATTTATTGGTCAATGGTTTGAATAAGGTATAAATACGCTCAATCAAATGACGGGCGTCTACTGCTTTGAAAACCGGTGGCGGAAGACGGGTTAAGTTTCGATAAGTTTCGGTAAAGTGCATCAATCCTTCGCTCCGTTTTTGAATTGCGCCCAAGCCGTCTTTAATGTCTTGCATGGTTTCCTCGTCGAGTTCTTCTGTGCCGTCGCCAATCATCGTTTCAATTGTAGAAGTAAGCGAGACAATTGGCGTAATCGAGTTCATAATTTCGTGCCGAAGAATCCGAATTAGCTTTTGCCAAGCCTCCAATTCCTGTTCTTCCAATTCACTTTGGATATTTTGGAAAGAGAGCAATTTCAAGGATTGGTCACGTAATTTAAACTCCCGTGCTTCAATTGCCAAATGCAACAAATTATTGTTAATCGAAATTTTTAGCAGTTCTTTGTCCCCCGTTTTCAGTTTGTTGACGACTTCAAATAACAGTGGATTTATTCCTTTCAACGCTTCAACATTTACCAAATACGGTTTTTGAATCAAGCCCTGCAATGCCTTATTCATCAAAAAAATATTTCCCTCCGCATCCAAAACCAATAGGCCAATACTAATATGCTGAACAATCGTCTGCATGTATTGATGATTCGCTTCCTTTTCCGCCTTGATGTTGAGAAACTTCTGGTTGATTTGATTAAATGCAACATACATCTCTCCAAACGTGCGCCCCTTGTGATGCCCTGAATAAGTTGCTGAAAAATCTTCGTATTTAATCCCTAATAAAAATGCTGTAAAATCTTGATTCGTCTTATCCACATAACGCACCATATCCACGACCGTCAATACAATCAGTACCACGAGAATAAACATGGTGATGTAGAATTCCGTCTTGGCAACACAATAAACAAGGGCAAGCACCATTCCAATCAGGAACAGAATTCGAGAGGTAATATTGGCTTTAAAATTTTTGAACATAAGGAAATGTATTAATGTTTTCGTCTGTTAAAATGTTCCTGAATTTGCGTTTTGAAACGTTCATGAACACATAAATACTTCAATGCGATAACACATTTACAATCCATACTTCTCCAATCGCCGATACAACGCCGCCCGTGTAATCCCCAAATCAGTCGCTGCTTTGGTAATATTCCCACGGTGCTTAGTCATGGCTTTTTGAATCGCCCATTTTTCGAGTTCGTCAAGGTTAAAAGTTTGGATAACTTCCGTGCCTTCTTCCCCACTATTACCTCGGTCTTGCAGCAAAAAATCTTCAGGACGCAACGCTTTTCCTTCGCTCAAAATAATGGCACGCTCAACGGCGTGACGCAATTCTCGAATATTACCCGGCCACGAATAATCTTCTAATTTCCGGAGCGTATTGCTGGCAAATTTGATGTCTTCCCGCTGATATTTTCGAGCATACATTTTTAAGAAATGCTCCGCCAATACGGGCAAATCTTCCAAACGATCGCGCAACGGCGGCAACTCAATCTCCACCGTATTGATTCGATACATCAAATCCTGCCGAAAACCACCCTCATTCACCATATCATACAGCGACATATTGGTCGCACAAATCAATCGAATATCCACATCAATTTGCTGACTCGACCCAACTTTCATCACCTTTCGACTCTGAACTGCCGTCAATAATTTAGCTTGTAAGGGCAATGATAAATTCCCAATTTCATCCAAAAAAAGTGACCCGCCTGACGCCACTTCGAAACGCCCTATCCTATCTTCGCGCGCATCCGTAAATGAGCCTTTTTTATGTCCAAACAATTCGCTTTCAAATAAAGATTCTGTGATTGACCCCAAATCTACATTGATAAAAACTTGATTGGCTCGCGGTGATTGTCGGTGAATTTCGCGCGCTATCAATTCTTTTCCAGTCCCATTTTCCCCTAATATCAAGACGTTCGCATCCGTCTTCGCCACCTTATTGACCGTATTATAAATCGCCTGCATTTGAGGCGACTTTCCAATAATTTCTCCGTGCTGCTGCCCAACATCCTGCATCAATACTTGCTGCTTACTTTGCAACGATTGGACTTCTTTTTTTGATTTGCTTAATTTATAAATGGCATTTATCGTCGTCAATAACTTCTCATTCCGCCAAGGTTTTTCTACAAAATCGACTGCCCCAATTTTGGTCGCTTCAACTGCCAAATTCACATCGCCATACGCCGTTATCATAATGACATTGCCTTGCGGGTATAGCTCCATAATTTTGTTCAACCACATCAGCCCATCCTGACCACTCGCGTCGCCTTTTCGAAAGTTCATATCCAGCAAAATCACATCAGGTTCGTGCATGCGCAACATCCGCGGGATGAGATGCGGATTGTGCTCCGTCACTACGCGTGCAAAATGTTGTTTCAAGAATAGACGAAGTGTTAAAAGAATGTCTTCTTCGTCGTCAACAATTAAAATAGTGCCTTCTTTTCTCATAGAGACTTGTGACTTTGGTTATTTTTTGTAAAAATTGTGTAGTTCGTTCTTTGTAAAAAGTTGTTTAAGAGTGTTTCCATAAACGCTTAAACAATTTGACTCTTTGACAAATCCTGTGAAGCACAATTTTGTTATTGTTTGAACAAAGGAAGTTTGAGGGACAAAATGGTTTTGCAAAAAACGTTTTGTCCCTCAAAACCTTACCCGCGCTGCCGCAGGTAGCGCGCACTATATTTTTTGAAGCTCGAAATTCTTACGATTTTCTCACTTCTCAAAATTCAAGAAGTACTTTTTTTTACAGGATTTCTCAAAGAACCAACAATTTCAAAGACAAGTTATTTTTGGGAAGGTGTTCAAAAGTGAACATTTTTTTGAAAAAAAAAAAGAAAAAAGCCACTTTTTGATAAAAATCATCCAAAACTACTCGACTTTCCCCTTTCGAAACAACATATCCGCCCCCATCAAAATCTTATTCTTCAATCTAAAATTATAATCCGGTCGAGCTGCTAAAAAATCACGAACCGTCTGACCCGCAACTTTCGATTGATACCCCGCCAACGTCACCGAAATCCAACGACGCGGAAAGAAAATATCGCCCGTCACTTGAATTTCTTCCATCAACTCCAAACTTGGTAAAATGTACCGCTCAGAATTCTTTGCCCGTAGCGGATGATGCAAATATTCTAGAGCTTGCAAAACCCAAGATTCGTGGTTGCGATTGTCCTTATTTTTCAAGGTTTCAAAAAAGGCATCACGCTCCTCTGCGTCATCAGAAAGTGCTGGAATCACAAACGACATCTCCAATTTTCTATCTGGATTTTCTAAACGAGAAAGTTGAAGGGCTAAAATTTCAGACGCATCTTTGACATCCCGCACCGCTAATTCATACGCCAATTTAGTTCGGTCGCTTTTTGACAATTCTAAATCTTTAATCTCCCAATCGCCTTGCCACAATTGCCGCAGTTTTTGCACACCTCTATTGGAAAGAGCAATGGAAATATACGTATCTAGCAATGCTTTTTTCTGGCTCTGTTGTGTTGTTTCTTCCATTAAATCCCAAATAAGTGTTTCCCATTTCAAGGCAATTTCTTTTCGTTTTTCAGGTGAAATAAACCCCCAAAACACCGTTTTCAAATAATCCAGTCGACTATCCAACCCCAATGATTCGCGCTCTTTTGGCAAATCATTTTCCAACATAATCAACATCGTCGCAGGGTCAATTTTTTGTCTCAAAAATGCTTCCCAAAGCGACAACCAAACAACACTCTTATGGTAATCATCTTCAATATTCTGGACGTTATTAGCGAGGTAACTTAGGCTTTCATCATCCAATTCAAAATAACCGTAGCCAATGCCTTTTCCGTTTGGAATGAGATAATCCGGTGCGGGTAAATCTCGCGTTTCGGTCATCGTCAGAGAACGATTATCGAGATTGACAGAAAAGTTGGTCGTCTTGCCATTTTTGACCATTAAAACTTCCAAATCTTGATCCCATAAATTCATTGTTGCTGTCGCATTTCGTTGGATTAATTGCAGGGAAGTAATCTTTCCACCGTCTCTTCTTAAATCAACTTCAACGTGCGGCATCTCCGCTTCTTTCACCCAAGTATTGCTCCATTTTGCCAAATCTCGCGGCGTTTTTTCATCCAAAATAGCAATCAAATCATCCCAAGTTGCATTGTCAAACGAGAACTTTTTTAAGTATTCTTGCATCCCATTTTGAAAATTCTCTTCGCCTAAAATCAATTCCAATTGTTTCATTACAATCGGTGATTTTTCATAAATCAAGCGACCATAAAGCGTACCTGCATCTTTCAAATTATCCAATTGCTGCTGAATCGGATGCGTGCCTTCCGAACGGTCTTCGCTATACGCAGCAGGATAATGGCGCAATAAAAATCGAAGGTCATGATTGATTTCTGGGAAGTTGGGGTTGACCATTTTTGCTGCCATGAAGTTCGCAAATACTTCTTTCAGCCACACATCATTGAACCAATCCATCGTCACTAAATCGCCAAACCAAAAATGCGCTGTCTCATGTGCAATCAAGGAATTTCGGCTCAATCGCTTGCTTTCCGTCGCCGTTTTTTCAAGCATTAACGAACGGGATTTATACGCAATCGCGCCAGGATGTTCCATGCCACCAAATTGAAAAGCAGGAATTAAGACGAAGTCAAATTTCTGAAAAGGCACCTCAATTTTTGTATAATTGACCAGCCAATCTAATGACTTTGCATGAAGGTCAAAAATTTCAGGTGTGTTGCGTTTTATTTTTTCAGCATCGGTTTCGCGGTGATACATATTCATCAGATGCCCGTTGACCGTTGCGGTTTCTAGTTCAAATTTTCCGACGACGAATGCGAATAAATAAGTGCTAATTGGCGCAGTTTTATTATAATCAAAAATCGTTTTTTCACCATCATCTGCCTCTTTTTTAATATTGTAATTGGCAACTGCTTTCCAATCCTTCGGAATCGACAAAGACAATTCATACGTCGCTTTTAAATTGGGTTGGTCAAAACAAGGAAACGCCGTATGCGCATTGGCTGGCACAAATAAGGTGTATAAAAATTCCTCATTTCGATTCAATGCTTTTTCACCAGCAATAAACTCAATCGTAAATTCATTCTTTCCAATCGTCAAATGATGCTTTGGAATGGTCAAATGCCCATTTTCAAAGTAAATCAACAGCGACGAACCGTTTTTAGCAATACTTTTCACATTTTCAGCGGGGACGTCGAAATCTAAAACAACATTCGCGGTATCGGTCGATAAATCAAATGTAAGCTTTTCTGTTCCTATAATTGGAATAGATTTCTCTTTTGGAATATCAAAAAACAGGTTGTAATTGATATTTGAAATCGTCGCTTTTCGGTGGTCAGCGAGGATTTTGGGAATGCCCGATTCGGTCGATGTGATGTCCATTTGTTCTTCAGTTTGACAGGCTTGGATTAGGAAAATTAAAAAAAGAAAAGGATAGATTTTTTTCATTGCAAAAATGCTTAATGACGATTGATTTTATTTTGACTTTGCAAACATAAGTACTAAACCACAATTATTCCTAGTTTTTAGAACTATGAATAATTGTGGTTTAGTACTTACCATTCATTTAGCGGATATCTTGGCAAGTGCAAGTGACAATTGTGACCTTATGCCAGGCGGTCAAGTAACACAAGATGCTTTCAACTGCGATGAATTAGATAAAATACGATTACTCGTTTCCGTGACAGACGAGAATGGTTTAACAGGTTCTTGTGAAGCAAATTTAACAGTTATTGATTTGATTGACCCCGATTTCTATGTAACGGCCAAATACAAATTAAAAAAGTAAATGTATAGCTAAAAAAAATTAGGCGGTCAAAATACCACAAAATCCATCCCCCTAAGTTTGTCGTAAATGTTCTGTAGCATTAACATCCCACACAGGACTTGAGCGGAGTAATATATTAATGCACCAAAAAACTTACGACAGTCTTAGGACATCGGATTTCGAACTTCATTCAAGCATGTTGCGCGCTACCTGCGGCGGCGGGGATGGGGTTATTGAAGATAAAAAATAGGTAACTACTCAGGTGGTTTTTAGTCTATTTTTAGTTAAAAATAGTTAAAATAATGTCTTTTAAGTTACGTAAATGTTAAAAAAATGATTTTTTGTCAAAAATTTTAGAAAATTAGACAAATATCATTTTAAACAAAACTATAAATAACTGATAATCAATAAATTAAAGTACCTGAGCAGTTACAAAAATAGACTTTTCAAATATTCTTTCAACTTTGAATGTTTTTTTGTGATTTTTGTCGGACTAACTAAAAACAACTGCCCACTAAGGAACACCTAGTAATTAATTAAAACTTCATCATGAAAAAACAAACAATCCTTTTCCTATTTCTAAATAGCCTAATCATGACTTCACTTACTGCCCAAGATTTGTCCCTTTTCAAAAAGGAAATGTTCACAGAGAAAGGAGACACCCTACCCTATCGAATCCTTTTACCTAAAGATTTCAACCCAGAAAAAACGTACCCATTTTTATTATTTCTACACGGTGCAGGCGAGCGTGGTAAGGACAATGAAGCACAACTGACGCATGGGGCTGATTTGTTTTTGAAAGAAGAAAATCGGGAGAAATTTCCAGCAATTATAGTCTTTCCTCAATGTGCGGAAGACAGCTATTGGAGTAGCGTTAACGTACAGCGAGAATCGGGCAATTATACTTGGACATATCCAGATAAAAAGCAAAAAAACCCCTCACTTGATTTGGTAGAAGGCTTAATTTGTCAATTGAAAAAAACGTACAAAATCGACAAAAAAAGACTATACACCGTAGGCTTGTCGATGGGCGGCATGGGTACTTTTGAGATGGTTTGGAGGAATCCGAAAATGTTCGCCGCAGCAATGCCGATTTGTGGCGGCGCGAACCCAGCAATTGTGGGAAAACTAACGCGACCGGAGTGGTGGATTTTTCATGGAGAAGAAGATGCAGTTGTGCCTGTTCATTTATCGAAAGATATGCAAAAGGCATTGTTAGAAGTGGGCGCGACAGCGAAATTGACGCTTTATTCGGAAGTAAATCATGATAGTTGGACGAATGCGTTTGCGGAGGAATATTTCCTTTCTTGGTTGTTTTCAAAAAGGAGAGATTAGGATTTATTTTTTGAGAAAATATTAAGGTATTTTTAAAAATTAAGGCAACCGCATCAAAATCTTGAATTAGCTTTTAGCTAAAAAAGTGGGTGTATTTTCAATAGAGGTTTACTAAATTTTCAAAATTTAGCAAATCGGTACTCAATCAATGATTACCAATTTGCTAAATCTCTAGGATTTAGTAATTTTTTGGACATAAATTCTACCTAATTTATTTTGATGCGTTTGCCCTATTTAAAATAGTTTGAAGCGAAAATTTATTAAATCTGTTAAGAAGTTGTTTGGAAATTTTCAACCAAAATATAAGTTAATACGAAATATAATTTCGAATTATACAAATAAAACATACAAAACAGAATCATATTTCCAATTTTTATTTGGTGTATGTTTATTTTAACTCAATCAAAAATGTACCCCAAATGTTGTTTGCCTCAAAAGAATCATTTAATTGAAAGCAAAATTATATTCTGAAAAATAGATTTTTTGGCTATAAAATTTCTGGCGGTATATCAAATGTAATGCTTTGAAAAATGACAACGAAGACAAATTCATAACTTTGTAGTAACCACACTCAAAGTTTATGTATATATATTGTCCAAGTTGCCACAGCACAAATATAAAAAAGAATGGTCATACTTATTATGGTAAGCAGAACCATCGTTGCAATTGCTG
>JBLHWU010000068.1:0-27309 GCA_047629355.1 Saprospiraceae bacterium
CTAACGTTAAGTATAACAATCGTAATTCGCCTAAAGGCGATTATGATTTGTTATATAGTGTGTGTGCCCAGAATGGGCACCTTAATTCGTAGCGAAGCTACGAATAAATTTGGGAAAGATAAAGTCACCCAAACTCTGGAGGGTGCAAGTCCCTTATTGGCAAGTTGCCGACGCCAATTAGTAAGCCGCAAGGGCGTTAGGGGTGACCCTTGGTCTGAAGTAAGCGGGACTACAAAAGTCGGAACAGACGAACAGAAATTACATAGGAGGCTAATTAAAGGGGGTAAGGTGGCACAACATACCGAAGCTCGGAGGCAACGATTGAATAAACCTTTAGTTAGTAGATGTAGCTGGATTCGACGGAAAGAGGGTGTTCTTACCTGAATGAACGAATGGTGCGGAGCAAAAAAGGTTTGGGAAACCTTTTTAATGGAGTGAACCGCGAGCGGGTGGGGTGGCAATAACAAATGAAGTTGGAGAAGTCAGCCGAAGTCATAGTACCGCGCCAAACCTGTGAAGAAAAGACTGACCAAGATGTCGACTTAAATCACAGAGAGGGTAAACGGGAAGGACTGAACATAGAACAGTTATTCCGCTCTATTTTACGACGCTACGTTAGAAGCCGACGGTGGATTTTAGCGTCCGCGAAATTTCCGAATGCTCATTTCAAAAATGGGTCAAAAGTCAATTGGCGCGAAAGCATAAGACCATTGATAACTGAGCTATTGTTTGAAATGTACTACGGTTTGGAAAAGGATAAAAGCTGTCGTTGTTCTGTGAACCGCCGTGTACGAGAACCGTACGCACGGTGGTGTGAGAGGGGTGCGGTGAGTCAATTTGGCTCACCGTTCCCTACTCGATTGTATGCCGTTTTTTATTCCGATTTTTTTATTTCCTTTTGAGTAATAATAGGTTTACCATTTAATGCCTGAACTAATGTTGATGTAGCAAGAAGTCCGTAAAATATAGAAATAACTATTGTTGCTTTTGTGTTTTTAACAACATAGAACGAAAGCAATGGCAGTAACTGTAAAGCGTGCATTCCTATGAAGTGCGAGACTCTTAAATCGCCTACAGTTTTGCTCCAACCTATAATCCACCAATTCGAATTATCATTGATTGCACCAACGCTATGACTCATCTGAGAACTCATTAAAGCTCCTTCAAATGAAAAAACAACAAAAATCAAGATTCCTAAACGAATGCCCCAAACATAATGACTTGGTAAATTTGGAAAAGACTGAGTAAAAAAGAGGAAGCCAATATAAGCAGTATAGAGCGTAACCACTACGGCTGCCAAACCCATTAACGAATATAATATTGAATAGAGTGATGTGTCAAAGTTGAAGTGTGATAATTGCCCTTTTGAGGCTTGAAAAGTAATATATACCAGTTCAAAACCGAACAATATAATTACTGTCCAATTAAAAGGTGTCACATTAAAATCTGATAGATAATGACAGTACCAAGCCATCGTCCAAGAAAATAAGCCTATTGATACTGCAAATTTGAAAGGCTTAAACCAAGCATTTACACCGTGAACCTGTGTCGATGTACTTTTGGTAAGAACAATACAAACTATTGAAAGAATTACGCATAATAAACCAAAATAAAATAGGTGCTCGTTACGGATTTTCAATTCTTTAATGAAGCTGATAATTCCTTCAATCATAGTTCAATTTTTTAGTCAATCTTATATTTCGGAACCAAATAATTCAAGCAATACAGCATTGCTCCATAAGTAAAAATGAGCGTAGGAATATTGGTATTAAAACCTAAATCGAACTCTGGTATGCCAAACAGTTCTCTGAAAGAATGAGTAGCTATGAGTAGCATAAAAATAATGCCATAGGCGAATACTGATATAATGCTTATTTTGTTCTTTTTGGTACGTTTTATTCCCTTTTTAGATTCTTCTCTAAAGAAATACCAAATTGCTATAATACTGAATAAGGCTTCAATAACAATCGCTAAATAAGGGTTTGAGGCATATAAACCAAAACCTAACTCCATAGTTTCTGCACCAAATACGTGATGCATATGTCCAGAAAAGAAATCCAAAACAAAGTGAATGGACACCAAAGCCATACTTACCAATCCTATTTGTGTGCTTTTGAAAAGTAATTTGCCTAATGCAAAAGCCATGATAAGCCAAATAAATAGCGGAAGCAAATCATGACTATACACCATATCTACAACCATATTGCTCAAGGAAGCATCAAATGCATCGCTTGGGTTGGTCGGCTCAAGTCCTAAATAATGGAAGACAAACCATAAGAAATCTTGCAATTGCGCGATAATTAAAAAATATAGAAGCGTGCCTTTTGGAAATTTTTGCTTGGCTATTAATGCGGTAGTGAAGTGACCTGCTAGCATGATTGTTGATTTATTTTTATATTTTTGCTATCGAATTGAAATCAAAAGTAATAATTACTTTCGTATTGATAGTAATAATTCGTAAAAATGAAAAAAGAATTTCGTTCTGGTTGTCCAATTGCTTCAACATTAGACATTGTTGGCGATAAATGGTCTTTGTTAATTATCCGAGATATGCTAATTAAACACAAAAAGACGTTTAAAGAAATCTCTGATTCTGACGAAAAGATTGCTCCAAGTACTTTATCGGCAAGACTCAAATTGTTAGAATCTTATAAATTAATTACAAAGCATAAGCTTCCTGAAAACAAAAAAGAGAATATTTATTTATTGACAGAAAAAGGAACTCATTTAGCTCCCATCATTATTGAATTCACTTTGTGGGGCGATACCAATATGAGAGAATTTAACAAAATAGATGATATTGAAGGTTTGAATTTAGATAAGTCTTATGTTATTCAATCTATTCAAGATAGTTATAATTCTATGTTGCTCAATTTCCGATAATGTTGCTCTCAAATGGCATACAATATTAAGGTATCCCTACGCCATTTTGCGCGAACGCCCCCAAAAGATTCCATGCCGCAGGCACGGAACCTTTTGGGGGCGGGAGTGAAAAACGGCGTAAGGATGTTAGTTGAACCATCTCTTTTCCACAGGGAATAGCTCCAACTCCCCATAAAATTACATTTTTTTTCCTATCAAAAAACATCATTTTCAAACCTGCACCATCCTTTTCAAGGACAAAATAAGCGGAATTTTTCACACAACAAAATACGAACGAAAAAACAACTAAAAAAAGACCGTCATTGCCACATAAAAAAATCTGTTTCATCATTGCCGCATGTACGAGCTTACTTTGCTTTTCCGTCTTTTCTTTTTTTTGCTTTTCCTTTTATTTGTCAGCGACATTCGAGACCATCTTGCGCGCTGCTGCTTCAGAAAAACCCTCTGCATATTTTCCTGACTCCAACCATGTTTGTAAAAGTTTCCTCAATTCTTCGCCCCGGGCATCACGCTCACGGAGGTTTGTCATTCAATTAAGGTCAAAAGATTTTCGATACCGATACTCCTTTCCTTTCCTTTCCTTTCCTATCGAGCACGGTGCATTCAATGAAGCTGCGAGACAACCTCTTATAGATAGGTATTTCAGGAACAGACAGAATTTTTTTTCTCATTGTTTGAATTTCACGGTTCTGTGCCAACTTTTTGCCAATCGCGCCGTGAGGACAATGCGTAAGTGATTGAAAAATAACGAGTTAAATTAAAAAGAAGGCATTCACTGGTGATGAATGCCCCCGAAATCTAGACTTTATAAACGTAAATCTTATGGTTTTAAAAAAGGAACAAACAAATGTATGAAGAAATGTTCATAAATAAAAGTGTTCATTTAAAATTTGCTTAATTGCCTCTTATTTTACTAAAAAACCGTCGGATTTTGCTTATTTGTTTCTTGTTGGCCTGCACCGCTGTTTCGTGCCAATTGGTCTCTTCGTTGGCTCTTTCTTTAGCATAATATTTCATTGCATGGTCAACGTACATAAACTGTCGTTGCTCACCAATTAGGTCGCTAAATTCTGCTTCCATCAACAAATCCCGCACTGGTCCGATTGCACCACTTAGGTAAAATTCGATGTTTTGCTCTTGCAATTCTTCAATTAATTCGGTAACTGCATGCAGTCCGCTCGAATCAATTTCATGAAAGGAACTGGCATCTAAAAGCACCATTTTTAAGGATTTATCCCGCCGCCGCACTTCTCGTCTTATCGCACTTTTAAAATAATCAGCATTGCCAAAATACAGCGAAGCATCCATTCTAATAATTAAAATCCCTTCCGTTTCGGTCGCTTTCGGAAACCGCTGAATGTTGCGATAAGCGGGTGTACCTGGAATATTCCCCAAAATGGCAATGTGCGGTTGGGTTGTTCGATAAATGACTAAAAAAATGGATAAAATAACGCCCACCAGAATACCATATTCAATACCAAAAATAAGGGTCACAAAAAACGTGGTCATCATCATGGAGAAATCCTGCCGATGAATTTTCCAGAGGTGTTTGGCTTCTTTAAAATCAAATAAACCAATGATGGCAACGAAGATAATTGCCGCTAAAACGGACTTTGGTAAGTAGAAAAACAAGTGGGTAAAAAACAATAAAGTCAAACCAATTAATAAAGCAGTAATGATAGACGACAAGGCCGTTTTACCACCTGCAAAACTATTAATCGCTGAGCGCGAAAAACTCCCTGAAGTTGGTAAAGCTTGAAAGAGTGCTCCCCCAATTTTTGACCAACCAATCGCCTTCAACTCTTGATTGGGATAGACGATGTAGTCCCGGTGTTTGCTTTCCAATGCTTTGGCAATACTGATGCACTCGACCACACCCATGATAGAAACGGTTAGCACTGTCGGCAACACCAACTTAATACTATCATAATCAAAAACGGGCAGTCCAAATGCAGGTAATCCCTCCGGCACATGACCAATAATTGCAACACCCAAAAAGTGTAAATTCAACCAATAAGATACCAGAATGCCTAAGACAACGACTAACAAATACCTCGGAAATTTCGGTTTCCATTTTTTAAAAACCTGAATAATGACAATCGAAATGACGCCAAGAATCAACGTCGGAACATTCGTTAATTCCAAATTCCAAAAGACATATTCAAGCGTTTCGTAACTGTGTTCATAGCGCGGAATATCAATGCCTAACAAGTGCTTTAATTGAGAAACACTAATAATTATAGCTGCCGCTGACGTAAAACCCGCCAAGACAGGATGCGATAAAAAATTGACAAAAAAGCCTAATTTTAAATAGCCCATCAATACATGCACCATGCCAATCAATAAGCCAGTCAAAATCACCAATTCAATATATCGGTCACTCATTTCCTCTACTCCGTCAAGACGACTTATGCCCGCCCAGACCAGCAATGCAGACAATGCCACGGGCCCAACCGACAAGTGCCGTGACGTTCCAAGAACTGCATATAAAATCAATGGAATTAACCCCGCATACAATCCATAAATCGGCGGCATTCCTGCCAATAACGCATAAGCCATTCCTTGCGGCACGAGCATAATCGCGACGGTCAAACCTGCGGATAAATCAGATTTTAGGTAGGCTTTTTTGTAGTTAGGTAGCCATTCTAAGATGGGGATGTGCCTTTTCCAATTCATGTACTTTCGTTTGCGTGTTTTTGTCATTCCGTTCGAAGACCTTTTGTCATTCCGACCGAAATGGAGGAATCTTACAGAGCAAAAAACATTATTTAAATACTCAAAATTAAAACAATACTATTTAATATTAAAATTAAATACACATTTTATTTTAAATGTGTATTTCACTAAACTTTTACATTTTAAAACAAAAACATAACTATTGCTTAAGATTCCTCCACTTCGGTCGGAATGACAAAAGGACTACGCCAACGTACTCGGACACACAAACGCTGTCACCGGTACCTCCGTCTCTTCCGCAATCGTCGCATATTCATCTTGCACATTTATTAATTTACCAAATCCTCTCGCCTTCAAAATCGAACTGGCAACCGTCGAGCGATAACCACTTAGGCAATGCAAGTAATATTCCTTATTTCCATCAATCTCCGTCATGTGCGAGTTGATAAAATCAAGTGGGAAATTCTGCGCGATTTTGATGTGTTCTGCTTGATATTCATTAGGCTTTCTAACATCTAACACGTTTAATTTTTCATTATAACGAGCAGCAAATTCGGTCGCGTCAATTGTTTCTAAGCTATCCACTTCCTTCCCCGCAATTTTCCACGAATCAAAACTTCCTTTCAAATAGCCAATCGAATTGTCAAAGCCAACCCGTGCTAATCTTTTGATGGTTTCTTTGGCTTTCCGTGGTGGCGCAACAATTAAAATTTGCTGTTTTAAATCAGAAATCAGCGCACCAACCCAAGGCGCAAAACTACCGTTCAGTCCAATAAAAATAGAATTGGGAATGAATCCTTTTACAAAATCTTCCTTCGCTCGTACATCCAAAATTAAGGCATCGGTGACATTTGCAGCTGCTTCAAATTCATCTGGAGTCATTGCCGTTGCCCCTCGTTTCATGATATTATCGAAACTTTCGTAGCCCATTTTATTGAGCTTTGCATTTTTAGAAAAATATTGAGGCGGTGCCATTAAGCCATGCGTTACTTCTTTGATAAATTCATCGCGCGTCATGTCGGCACGAAGGGCATAGTTCGTCGCTTTTTGGTTACCGAGCGTATCCCAAGTTTCGCTACTCATATTTTTGCCGCAAGCCGAACCTGCACCGTGCGCGGGATAAACAATCAAATCATCAGGCAAGGTCATAATCTTCGCACGCAAACTGTCAAATAACCAGCCTGCCAAATCTTCTTGCGTTAAATTGGTTGCTTTTTGAGCCAAATCTGGTCGCCCAACATCGCCGATAAATAAGGTATCTCCAGTGAATAGCGCATGTTCTTTACCGTTTTCATCCAACAGTAAATAGCAAGTACTTTCGGGCGTATGTCCAGGGGTATGAAGAACGCGAATGGTTACGTTTCCTAGTTTAAATTCTTGTCCGTCAGTTGCCGTATGCTTTTCGTAAGCAGTTTCTGCTTTTGGCCCGTAGACGATAGAAGCCCCTGTTTTCTTTGCCAAATCTATATGTCCAGAAACAAAATCAGCGTGAAAATGCGTTTCAAAAATATATTTAATCGTCGCACCGTCTGCCTCTGCTCGTTCTAAATAGGGACGCGATTCCCTCAAAGGGTCAATAATCGCAGCTTCACCGTTGCTTTCAATATAATATGCGCCTTGTGCCAAGCATCCAGTATAAATTTGCTCGATTTTCATAATTAATTTTTTATACGTTTAGATTCTTGAATCCTATAAACTTGAAATCACCAATTTAGGAATACTAAATGTGGGAATTCCAAACGTCTATTTCCAATTTCACCGCAACATATGAATAAATGTTCATGTTTTCAAGTAAACATTTCTCATCCATTCTTTGTTTTCTTACCTTTGTAGAAACTTGTTAAGTAACAACAGATTTTTTTACTAAAATTTAACCAATGGGACTATTCAAAAAAGGGTCAAAAGGCTACAGCATTTTTAATTTTAAATGCCCCAAATGTAATGAAGGAGATTTATTCCCAACGCGTACGCTATCTTACTCAAAGCCATTTGACATGCACGACAATTGCCCAAAATGCCAGCAAAAGTATGAATTAGAACCAGGCTTTTACTATGGTGCGATGTTTATTTCTTACATTTTGACTGGATTCTTTTGCCTATTTTTCGTAGGTGGTTGCATGTGGCTTTTAGATATGAGCGTGAATGCTTCTTTCTTGGTGCTGATAACAGTGTTGGCTATATTTTTTGTGTGGATATTTCGGGTTTCGCGATCGATTTGGTTGAGTTTTAATGTGAAATATGATGAGCGTGCATTGGCGAAATCGAATTAGAATTGGCGTACATTTTTGAATAAAGTAAGAATTACGTTGAAAGTAACGCCTAACTTTTAGTGCCGTGTCAACTAAATTTTATTGCATTTTAAACCGAGAGAGTTTAAGGGAAAAAGAGCGGTTTGTACCAACCGCTTTTCTCCCTTAAGACCCGCCCCACATTGCCTGCGGTAACGCAAACTGTATTTTTAAAAGTTCGAAAATCTTGCGATTTCCTCACTTCTCAAATGAATATTTTAAAACAAATCCTGTAATCCTTCCCCCTATTCCTCCAACAATATTTTTTTCAACTCATTCAACTTCATCATACACTCAATCGGCGTCATCGAATTCAGATTCAAATCCATCAATTCCTCCTTAATTTTACCCGCCGTTTCATCAACGGTCTCAAAAATACTCAACTGGTAATTTTCTGGAGAAATCTGTGCCGTATCGACCTTCTTCGTCTCTACGCCATCCACACTTTTCGAACTATTGTCAATAGATTTTTGCTCCAATTGTGTCAAAATATGCGCTGCCCGTTCGACAATCGCACGCGGCATTCCCGCCATCCTGGCCACATGAATACCAAAACTGTGATTGCTACCGCCTGCCGTTAATTTCCGTAAAAAAATCACCTTTTGACCAATTTCTTTCACCGCCACATTGTAATTTTTGACACCCGTCAATTTATTCGCCAATTCATTCAATTCATGGTAATGCGTCGCAAAAAGCGTCTTCGGTTTCAAACCACCATGTCCATGCAAATATTCCGCAATTGACCACGCAATAGAAATACCGTCGTAGGTACTCGTCCCACGACCAATTTCATCCAATAGAATCAAACTACGGTCACTAATATTATTCATAATGCTCGCCGTCTCATTCATTTCGACCATAAATGTGGACTCGCCAGAGGAAATATTATCTGACGCCCCAACTCGGGTAAAAACTTTATCCAACATGCCCAGTTTTGCCGATTGAGCAGGTACGAAAGAACCCATTTGTGCCATTAGACAAATTAGAGCAGTTTGGCGCAACAAAGCTGATTTACCCGACATATTCGGTCCGGTAATCATCAAAATTTGTGCATTTTCTTTGTCTAAAAATACGTCGTTGGGAACGTAATTTTCACCTAATTCCAATTGCTGCTCAATCACCGGATGCCGTCCATCAACAATGTCAATATCGTAGCCATCATTGAGTTCGGGACGACAATAATTATATTTTTGAGCGATTTTCATAAACGAAAGCAGGCAATCTAAACGAGCGATTAGGCTCGCATTGTGTTGCACCGGATGGATGAATTCATTAAGCGATGCCACCAATTCACGAAACAAACGGTCTTCAATCACCAGTATTTTTTCCTCTGCACCGAGGATTTTAGATTCCAACTGTTTGAGTTCGTCGGTGATGTAGCGTTCGGCGTTGGTCAACGTTTGTTTACGCACCCAATTATCAGGAATCAAGCCTTTGCCTTTATATCTATTGGTCACTTCCAAAAAGTAGCCAAAGACATTATTAAAGCCAATTTTCAGACTATCAATACCCGTCTTTTTTGCTTCTTCTACTTGAATCCCGAGCAATAAATCCTTCGCATTTTTAACGATATACCGCAATTCATCCAACTCTTTATGAAAGCCATCCGCGATAGCGCCTCCCTTCTTTAAATTAACTGGCGGCTCATCGATTAGCTGCTTTTTAATCTCCGAAATCAGGGTTTTACAAGGGTTCAGTCCGTCCGAAATTTTATGCAAATAGTCATTTTCCGTCGCATTCAAAATGGTTTTTATCGGCTCAATCGCTTCCAGTGCCCGCTTCAATTGCACAACTTCTCGCGGATTTATTTTCTGTAAAGGGACTTTTGAAATCAAGCGCTCCAAATCCCCAATTTGACGAATTTGACTTTCAATCGCTGAACTAAGTTCCTGATTGTCAGAAAAATACGCAATCATCTCATGCCGTGCTTCAATATGCACCCGAGAGGTCAACGGCAGCACTACCCATTTTTTCAACAGCCGCGCACCCATTGGCGAAACGGTTTTATCCATGATTTGAATCAGCGGCGTCCCCGTTTCATGCGAACTGTGAATGAGTTCCAAATTTTGGACGGTAAAACGGTCAAGCCAAACGTAATTGTCAGATTGAATGCGGCTTAAAGACGAAATGTGTTGCAGGTTTTTATTCTCGGTCGTCGCCAAATAGTGAAGCGTTGCACCCGCTGCGATTTGCGCCAAAGGCATCTCTTCCACCCCGAAACCTTTCAGACTTTGTACCTCAAATTGCTCCAATAATTTCTCCCGAGCAAAATCTTCCGAAAACACCCATTCGTCGAGTGGAAAGGTGTAAAACTTATCGCCAAATTTCTTAGTAAAATCTTTTGACTTATCTTTTGAAAATAAAATCTCCGACGGCATAAAACTTTGAATCAACTTATCTACATAACTCAAATCGCCTTCACAAACCATGAATTCTCCCGTCGAAATATCTAAAAAGGAAACGCCCGTTTGTCCCTTTTTACCAAAACAAATGGCTGCCAAATAATTATTAGACCGATAATCCAGCAGTTTTTCATCAATCGCCACCCCAGGCGTCACGACTTCTGTCACGCCTCGCCGCACGATTTTTTTCTCCTTACTCGGCTTTTCCAATTGCTCACAAATCGCTACTCGATACCCTGAGCGCACCAATCGCGGCAGATACGTATCCAAAGAATGGTACGGGAATCCTGCCAATTCAATCGCTTCGCCCCCATTGTTCCGAGCCGTCAACACAATGCCCAATGCCTTCGACGCCTTAACTGCATCTTCCGAAAAGGTTTCATAAAAATCACCGACCCGAAAGAGCAATATCGCATCTGGATATTTCTCTTTGACCGAGAAATATTGTTTCATCAATGGAGTCACTCTTCCTTCTACGACCTTTTTTTTCTTGCTCTTGGTGAGCATCGTTGTTCCTCTTGCCAATTTCGTATATTTTTAAACGGTGGACGGCTCACGGTAGACGGTTGACGGATAGAAACGGGTTCAAGCGTTGTTCTTTGTCAATGATTTTGTGAACAGTCTTCGTTTGACTATGATAAGTTAGTTAATGTTGGAACTACATTCTTTGCCAAATTTCATGAAAAGTATCCGATACTCGCTAGGACTATAACCCTTAAATATTTACCTAGCTAATTCAACGGGAGTTTGAGGGAGAAAATGGGTTTGAAAAACCATTTTCTCCCTCAAACTCCCACCTGCGCTGCCGCAGGCAGCGCACAGTTGTTTTTTATGAAGCTCGAGAATCTTAGGATTTTCTCGCTTTTCAAATATCAAATTAAGTAGACAGTTATCTAAGGGTTATTGCCCTAGCGGATGTCGGATACCTTTTTGAAATCACGGCATTTGTCAAAGAATCTTTTTTATTCTACTGGCAAAGATAGAAAATTGAAAAAGATGTAAGGAATGGATCAGCGAAAGTTTTCCACAAAGCAATTTTCCTTATTTTTCTCCGCCTTTTTTCACCACAATTTCATAAACATCCTCTCGTCTATCCTTCAAATTTCGCACACTTCCATGATTGTGTAATTCCTTTAATAAGTCCAAATTCACGTCCGCAATCAAGGTCATTTCTGCATTAGGCGTTGCTTCTGCTTTGATGCCGTTGGTCGGAAATTGAAAATCAGAAGGCGTAAAAACTGCCGATTGCGCAAACTGAATATCCATGTTATTCACTTTTGGCAAATTGCCCACACTGCCTGCAATGGCTACAAAACACTCGTTTTCAATCGCCCGTGCTTGAGCGCAGGAACGAACGCGGATGTAGCCATTTTGGGTATCGGTAAGAAAAGGCACAAACAAAATTTGCATGCCCTGACTTGCTAAAATACGCGACAGTTCTGGAAATTCGACATCGTAACAAATACAGACACCAATTTTTCCACAGTCGGTATCAAAGGTCTGAATTTTATCGCCACCAGTCATTCCCCACGCATCCTTTTCCGAAGGCGTGATGTGGATTTTTTCATACATATCAATCCGTCCATCGCGGTGACAAATGTAACCAACATTGTACAATCGACCATTTTCGCGCATCTCTGGCATACTCCCCGTGATGATATTGACGTTGTAAGACATGGCAAATTCAGACATTTTTTCCTTCAGTGGTTCGGTAAAATTCGCCAACTCCCGTATTGCATCCGATTCCGACAAATGATTGTAAGGTGCCATCAGTGGTGCATTAAAAAATTCTGGAAACAGGCAAAAATCACTCTGATAATCACTAACAGTATCAATGAAAAATTCGGCTTGCTCGCAAAAGGCTTCAAAATTAGAAAAATGCCGCATTTGCCACTGCACTAGACCTAAACGAATGACTGATTTTGGTGCATTAAGTAATACTTCTTTTTCTTGGTAAAAAATATTATTCCACTCCAGCAAAGTCGCATATTCTAACGAAGCCGCATCGCCTTCCAAATAGCCCTTCAACACCTTTTTAACGTGAAAATCATTCGACAATTGAAAGGTCAAAACGGGGTCAAAAATCTCCTTACGTTTTACATTTTGAATATAAACTTTCGGACTCATAGTATCGGCGTGTTCTCGATAATTTGGCAAACGTCCGCCAGCAATTACTGCTCGTAAGTTTAGATTTTCACACAACTCCTTACGTGCTTCGTAGAGTCGCCGTCCCAAACGCAATCCTCGATATTCTGGATGAATAAACATATCAATACCATACAAGACATCGCCGTCTGCATCGTGGGTACTGAAAGTATCGTTACCCGTAATTTGGTTGTAAGTATGGCTATCTCCGTATTTTTTGTAATCTACAATCAACGATAAAGCACAGCCGACCACCTTGCCGTTGACTTCCACACAAAGCTGTCCTTCTGGAAAAATTTTCAAGAGCCGATTCAGTTCTTTTCGTTGCCAAAAAGGGTCTTCGAGTTCAGAATAAGCGTGAACCATAGATTCTTTTAAATCTAAATAGTCGCTCAATTGGAGATGGCGAAGGTCAATAGTTGCAGTTTCAGTCATGTTTTTATATTGAAAATCGTATCTTATTTTATTTTAAAAATGCTTCTCTTACAAGAATAAAGCGGCCAAAGGTTTGACTCAATTCTAAAGACATTCTGAATTATTTCATAAAAAAAGGAAACGTTATAAAATAACTCATTTCTAAAACTTTTTTTCGTAATTTTGTTCTCTCTTTGAATACGCAGAACATACAAAAATAACTATTTTTGGTGAAATTATTTATCACCGTTTATTAAAAAATTCCTACGCCCCCGGTGAGTAGGCTTCAGCCTACGCGAACACATTTTAAGTGGCGTAGCCTAAAAGGCTACACAGCGGGAAGTATACAACACAATCATTCTTTCGATGTCGAAAAAGGAAGCTACATTAATAGCATTGCAAACGGAGAAAACTGCCCTAAGAAATACCATTCAAATCAAAGGTGCGCGTTCTAATAACCTGAATAACATTGATTTAGATATTCCAAAAAATAAACTAATCGTCGTGACGGGCGTCTCTGGTTCGGGGAAATCTTCGCTTACCATGGACACTTTGTATGCGGAAGGACAGCGGCGATATGTCGAAAGTTTGTCCTCGTATGCACGGCAATTTTTGGGTCGAATGAAGAAGCCGGATGTGGATTATATCAAAGGAATTTGTCCAGCAATTGCGATTGAACAGAAGGTGAGTACCCGAAATGCACGCTCAACGGTGGGCACATTGACAGAGATTTACGATTATTTGCGGCTGTTGTTTGCGCGGATTGGGAAGACGTATTCGCCGATTTCAGGGGAATTGGTGCGGCGACATTCGGTGTCGGATGTGACGGATTTCATTAATTCGGCGGAAGAAGGTCAGCGGGTACAATTGTTTATTCCAATGCCTGCGAAATATGCGGAACGGACATTGGCAGTGCAGTTGAAATTGCTCTTGCAAAAAGGATATACTCGTTTAGTGACGGATGATAAAATTACGCAAATTGAAGATTTTTTAGAAAATCCGACGCTTGATTTAAGCCAGACTTTAGGGGAAATTAAAAAGGAGGAAGTCCTCGTTTTAATTGACCGTTTTGCAGTAAAAAAAGAGGACGAAGAAAATGTAAAACGGATTGCAGATTCGGTAAACACGGCATTTTACGAAAGTGAAGGCGAGTGTGTCGTTGATATTTTGGATGGGGAAACCGCTTATTTCAACAATCGTTTTGAACTCGACGGCATGGCATTTTTAGACCCAACGCCGCAGTTGTTTAATTTTAACAATCCTTACGGGGCTTGTCCGAAATGTCAGGGTTTTTCAAAAGTCATGGGCATCAGCGAAGACAAGGTTATTCCTAATAAAAATTTATCAGTTTTTGAGGGCGCAGTAGCCGCTTGGAAAGGAGATACTTATGGACAATGGAAGAATGATTTCTTAGCAAAATCGCATCAATTTGACTTCCCTGTTCACCGTCCGTATAATGAATTGACGAAAGCGGAACGCAATCTTTTGTGGAAAGGCAATAGCAGTATCAACAGTATTGACGACTTTTTTGCGGAATTGGAAGAGAAGACGTATAAGATTCAAAATCGGGTGATGTTGGCGCGCTATCGAGGACGGACGGAGTGTAGTGTCTGTGACGGCGGGCGTTTGCGTGTGGAAGCAACTTATGTAAAAATTGTTGGAAAAGATTTGCCTTACCTGGTTGATTTGCCAATTGATGAATTGCAAGAATTTTTCAACACATTGGAACTCAACGAACATGACTACAAAATTGCCAAGCGACTGCTGCTCGAAATCAATAACCGACTTGACTTTATGTCCAATGTCGGGTTAACTTATTTGACCATCAATCGCATCTCCTCGACCCTCTCGGGTGGCGAAACGCAGCGCATCAATCTGACCCGAACCTTGGGTAGTAACTTGACGAGTTCGATGTATATTTTGGATGAACCAAGTGTTGGTTTGCATCCGCGCGATACGGGAAAATTGGTGGAAGTGTTGAAATCCTTGCGTAATTTGGGCAACACCGTTATTGTGGTCGAACATGAAGAGGATGTGATTAAAAATGCCGATTACTTGATTGATATTGGCCCGGAGGCGGGAATTCATGGTGGAAATGTGGTTTTTGCTGGCCCGTATTCCGAAATTTACGATACGGCTGCCGATAGTTTGACCACCAAATACATGAATGGGCAAATGAAAATTGAACTGCCAACAGTGCGGCGAAAATCAGCAAATTCGATTTGGATAAAAGGTGCGCGACAGCATAATTTACAGAATATTGATGCGAAGATTCCACTGAATACTTTGACGGTCGTGACGGGTGTTTCTGGGTCAGGAAAGACGACTTTGGTGAAAGGAATTCTGTACCCTGCGATGAAAAAATACTTGGGTGAGAACTTTGCCAAATCACCAGGAATGTTTGATGAATTGACGGGTGATTTGTCGCAAATTTCGGTTGTCGAAATGATTAACCAGAGTCCGATTGGTAAGTCAAGTCGCTCGAATCCAGTGACTTACGTTAAAGCCTACGATACCATCCGAACAATGATGTCGAATCAACAATTGAGTGTGATTCGGGGTTTGAAACCGAAGCACTTTTCGTTTAATGTCGATGCGGGTCGCTGTGATGCGTGTAAAGGTGAGGGCGAACAGGTGATTGAAATGCAGTTCTTGGCGGATGTGCGTTTGGAGTGCGAAGATTGTAAAGGACAGCGGTTCAAACAGGAGGTTTTGGATGTACAATACAAGGGTAAAAGTATCTTTGATATCTTGAATTTGAGTGTTGAGGAAGCGTTGACATTTTTTGAAAATAAAAAGGATATTATTAAGAAAATCCGTCCATTATTTGACGTTGGATTGGGTTATGTGAAATTGGGACAATCCTCGTCCACGCTATCGGGTGGTGAGGCGCAGCGGGTGAAATTAGCGTCCTATTTAGTCAAAGAAAATTCAAGAGAAAAAATCCTCTTTATCTTTGATGAACCGACGACCGGATTGCATTTTCATGATATTAAAAAATTGCTAACCGCTTTGAATGCCTTGGTCGAAAAAGGACATACCGTACTCGTGGTCGAACACAATATGGAGGTGATTAAGTCGGCGGATTGGGTGATTGATTTGGGTCCTGGTGGTGGAAAAGAAGGTGGGGAATTGGTTTTTCAGGGGAAGCCGGAGGAATTGGCGGAGGTTGAGGGGTCTTTTACGGGGTTTTATTTGAAGGAGAAGTTGGGGTAGGGTTTTTTAAATGACAAAATTATCAATTCTGAATAAATATGTCCAAGTACTTACTATTGTAATGAATCAGAAATAACTACCTCAATAACCCCAATCGCCTCGCCTTCGGCGAGGCGCACTGTGTCTTATGAAGCTCGAAAACCTTAGGGTTTTCTCGCTTCTTAAATATCAAATATCAAATTAAGTAGGTAGCTATTTAAGAGTTATTGCACTATGTGTTTACAAATGTGGTGCTACACTTTGGCAATTATTTATCTGTCAAAATATCTATCAAAATTTCAAGTGAATGGGATTAATAATAATTCCAGTATTTCTTATTACTTCAATAATTGTAGTGATTTCTTTAATAATGACAATAAAATTAAAACAAAATCAGGCTTTAAATATTGCCACAATTCTTTTAGGTATTGTCATGTCTTTTTGCATCTATTCTGGAATTGGCATAAGCTATTATCTCGAAGAAAACGTGTGGGGATTAAGCCCTTTTTTTAGAATCCCAATTTGGATGTGCTGCATTCCTGGAATAATTGGTTTCATTTTGATAAAAAGTAAAAATGATTTTATCAATACCTTAGGCAAATCAACGCTTATTAAGTGTCGTTTTTTCTGGAGCTTTGATGATAATTTTTTATAATTATGTATTTGAAATTCTCGATTTTTTAGGCATCGACAAGCATTTTTAACTTCAAAACATACTCAAATAAAAAAAATCCAAAATAAAATTAACTTCAAAGGCTTAACAAGCTTTCATCATCACTTACTAATACTCAATACCACTCAGTTTTCCACACAAGAACCAACACCACCCAGTTCAGCATTTTTATCCAACACTTTAGGCAATATCAAAAATTCCAGTAAATTTGAGCGTCCTTAATTTTACTAAAAAAATTAAGATGCTCAATATGGGAAAAGGCAAAATCAAAAATCGGTGACGTCAACAGAAAGGAAAGATAAATTGGGACAGTTAGTTAAGGAATACCTGGACTTCAAAGCAGCCGGTAAATTGGACTTAACTTCTGAAGAAACCATTCGGACTTGGTTAAATAATTTGCTCCAAATATTTGGTTGGGATGTTCGAGATACTTCTCAGGTGCTTCAAGAAAAAGTGCTGTCAAAAATAGAAAAAGAACGGTTGAAAGAGATTGACTCTACCAACAGTCGACCAGATTATACGTTTAAAGTTGCCAAGCAAAAATTAACCTTTTTAGATGCCAAAGCCCTTTGGGTTGATTTAAAAACAGATAGCAATTCGGCTTTTCAAATCAAATCTTATGGTTGGTCAATATTAGCGCCTTGTGCTTTTATTTCTAACTTTGAACAGTTTGTCATTTACGATTGCACCTACATGCCGAGTAAAGACCAGAAGGCTAGTTTTGGACGGATATTTTTATCTATTGAAGATTATCTGGACAATTTTGAAATCCTCGAGCAACATTTATTAAAGGAAAATATTTATGAAGGAAAGTTAAACGAGCTTTACAATGATGCTTCCTTAAAAGGGGTACACAACGTTTCTCCCGACTTTGCATTTGCAGATTTATTGTCTAATTTTAGAATCGAATTAGCCAATAATATTTATCAAAACAACAAGCAAATTATTGAGGACAACTCAGATTTATTGAGCTATCTCGTTCAAATTATCGTCAATAGAATTTTATTTATTAGAGTTTGTGAAGCCCGAAAGATTGAAGAAGATGGCTTACTGCTTTCTTACCAACAAGCAGGTTTTTGGACTAAATTTAAAGAGTCTTCCTATTTTACTTTTTACGAACATTATGACGGACCGCTGTTTGAGCGAATAGAATCCATTCATCAACTCACTATTTCGGATGAAGTTTTTAGCAATTTATTGCAAAACCTTTATTATCCTTCTCCTTACCGTTTTGATGTAATTCCGACGAAATTATTGAGTGATATTTATGAAATATTCTTGTCTAAAAAACTGAAAATTGAGGACGATATTGTAAAAGATGAGCTTAAAAGTGAATACTCAAAAACGAAAGGCGCAGTTAGCACGCCTCAATACATTGTGGAAGATGTGATTAGAAGAACCTTGAAAAAAGATGTCTTACTGTCCACTTCAATTGCTGAATTTTTGGATATAAAAATTTTAGATATTGCTTGTGGTAGCGGTGTATTTGCGATTGAAGTATATGATTATTTAGAAGAGTTGCTTAAAACGCTTTATGAAAATAATCCTGATGAAAATTTCGACCATCTATTTTTTAGAACTGAACATGAATTAATTCTCAATTTAGCTGGAAAGAAAGCCATTTTAGACAATTGTGTATTTGGGGTAGATATTGACCCAGAAGCCGTTGAAGTTGCGAAAATGGCATTGGCGTTGAAGACGATTGACAATGCTGATTATCCGCAAATATCGGAGCAAATTGGCTTGTTTGGGAATAAAATATTGGAAGGTATCGGCAAAAATATTCGATGTGGAAATACCTTGGTAGACAATCAAATCTTAACGCAATATCCGAGTATTTTAGAGGATAAAAATGAAAATGAATTGATTGAAACGAATCCTTTTGACTGGGATTCAGCAGAAGGATTTGAAGAGATTTTTACAAAAAAAGGCGGATTTGATTACATCATTGGCAATCCTCCATATGTGGAAGTGAAAAATTACAATGCAGAATTGCCACACATGCACGCCTTTATCAAAGCCAATTATCCATCTTCAAAAAATGGTAAAATTGACTTGGCTATTCCATTTATAGAACGAGGTATTTTGTTGTTAAATGATACTGGAAGACTTGGTTTTATCGTCCAAAAACGTTTTTTCAAAACAGATTATGGAAAGCAGATTCGAGAGACGATTTCTAGTGAAAATTTGGTGTCTTCTGTGATTGATTTTGAAACAACTAAAATATTTAAAGGCAGAACGACCTATGTTTCCACGCTTGTTTTGGACAAAGCTACGCCGAAAGAATTTTACTACAAACTCTTCAAAGAATCTGAAAACACCTTAGCCTTCAAGTTGAGGCAATCCATTATTCCGGAGATAGATAGTGCGGGTTATCATACTTTGCCTGCGGCTTCCTTGTCCAAAGGACCTTGGAGTTTTGACAATCCAGAATTGCTTGCCATCAAGTTAAAACTCTTGGATTTTGGTACTTTTGGAGATATAGCCAATGTGAAAGTCGGCATTCAATCTTTGAAAAACGAAGCCTATCACATTAGAGCATTGGCGGTTGAAGATGGCTTTATAAAAGGAAGTAGTAGTTGGGATGCGGATGTTAAAATTGAAGAAGAATCCTGTAGACCGCTGTTTTGTAATGAGCATTTTTATATGTTTCGACCAGATACCAGCAGTACTTTTGTGATTTTCCCTTACGAGGTCATTAATGGAAAAATGGAACAAATTCCTTTCACCGAATATTGCGAAAAATTTCCTTTAGCTGGGCAGTATTTGCGAAAACATAGAAATAGGTTAGAAGGCAGTCCTAAAAATGGCGGGGTGCAAACCTTGCCAGTCTTGAATCCAGATAAATATTCTTCAGAGTTTTGGCATATTTTCACCAGAGCAAATAATATTGGTCACACCTATCCCAAGGTGCTTATTCCAATGACTGCGATGGATACTTTGGCGACCGTCACCTTTTCACCAAAGCTCTATTGTGACAATGCCAATATGTTTTTTGTACAATTGGAAAACCCTGAGGAAACGAATTTATACTGCATCACAGGCATTGTTAATTCAACCGTGTTTTCCGTGTTGGCGCGTTCGATTGCGAATCCTCAAATGAATGGATATTTCAAATTCAACAAGCAATTTTTAGAGCCAATACCATTTCCGGTAGCTAATTTTAATACAAATGATAGTTTAAAAAGCGAAATTGCCGCTTTTGCTCAAACCATCGAGCAAAAACAGGCAAAATATCTTTTAAGCTCTCCAACTCAAAAAAGCGTTAGGCGTAAAGTTTTGCAAACACTTTGGGATAAATTAGATCAAAAAGTTTATGAAATGTATGAATTGAGTGCAGAAGAAATTGATTTTTTTCAACAGAAAGGAAGAAATTTAGACAGAATCGAAATCCTCGGAGAGTAGGGAAAAACAAATTAATTTTATTGTATGGATATCGTGTTTGAAAAAATAATTCAACAACATATAGAGAATGAATTACAAGTCAATCGAATGATTGTGACGCTATTTGTTGAGGTGAATAATATTAAGGTAAAAAATAATTTGTTGATTAAGGAATTGCTAATCTCCAAAACGGATGCCCAATATTTAGAAATAGCGAATTTTATCAGTTCTTTTAGTTTTGAAGATTTAATTAAAGCATTTGAAATCGCTATTCCAGCAAAAGATAAGCAAACAAACGGAGCTATTTATACGCCAAAAAGCATCAAAGAATTTATAATTTCTGGTAGTTTAAAAGAAGTAAAAAAGCCCTTAGAGGAAGTACTTGGTGCGGATATTTCTTGTGGTTGTGGCGCATTTTTATATTCCTTAGCCAATGAAATTAATAAAAAAACCAAACAATCTTTTCAGAAAATTATAGAAACGCAACTTTATGGATTGGATGTAAATGATAGCAGTATTTTTAGAGCAAAAATTCTCTTGACCCTCTTGGCTTTGTCCAAAGGAGAGGATAAAAAAGCGTTTCAGTTTAACCTATTTACGGCGAATGCGCTGGAATTTAATTGGCAAACGATAAGCACGGTACAGGACAATCAAGGCTTTGATTTGATTGTAGGTAATCCACCGTATGTCAGGGCAAAAAACCTGGATTTGGCATCAAAAAGCCTGCTTAAAAATTGGCAAGTTACTAAATCTGGCAATCCTGATTTATACATTCCTTTTTTTGAAATAGGTTATGAAAATTTGAATGAGCAAGGTGTTTTAGGATACATTACCGTCAATAGTTTTTACAGAAGTGTCAATGCCCGTTCCCTGAGGACTTACTTTCAAACCCATAAAATCAGATTGAAAATAATCGATTTTGGACACGAACAAGTTTTCTCTAATAAGCTAACCTACACTTGCATTTGTTTTTTATCAAAAGTGAGTAGTAAAAATATTTACTTTGCAAAAAGAACATTGACAACCTTGTTTGCACTTAAAGAAAAAAACTTCACAAAAATCCCTTATCATACACTCGATGACCACCGAGGTTGGTTGCTAAATAATTCAAAAGCAATCCATAACATTCAGAAGATTGAAAAATGTGGAAAGCCACTTGGCAAGTCTTATGTTATTAAAAATGGAATTGCTACGTTGAGTAACAACACCTATATATTTAGACCTTCAGAGGAGAATAAATCTTATTACTTTTTCAAAAAAAATGGGGAATCTTATAAAGTAGAAAAAGGGATTTGTAGAGATATCATCAAACCAAATATCCTCAAGTATGAACATGAAATTCCAAAAATAAAGGAAAAAATTATCTATCCTTATACCGATGGAATTGCGCCACTTTCCTTAATCAAAGAGGATAAATTTAAACGTAAATTCCCATTTGCGTACCAATATCTTTCCCGTTTCAAAGAGCAATTGGCCAAAAGAGATAAAGGCAATGGAGATTATGCTGCGTGGTATGCTTTTGGACGGACGCAAGCGCTTATGGATAAAGGCTTAAAACTTTTATTTCCATATATGTCCAAACATCCTTTTTTCGTTTTTACAGACCAAAAAGACCTCTTACTTTATTGTGGCTACGCTATTTTTTCAGAATCACAGGAAGAATTATTGGTTTTGAAGAAGTTATTGGAATCTGATGTTTTTGATTATTATATGCAAAATACCAGTAAACCTTATGCGGCGGGTTATTATTCCTATGCAAAGAATTATGTGAAGAATTTTGGCGTCTGTGAGTTGAATCCCGCAGAAAGAAAGTATTTACTAAAGGAAAATGAGAAGGAAAAAATCAATAAATTCTTTGAGAAAAAATATGATTTAAATTTAGTTTAATGGTCATTCAATTCAGTTAATGTCGGATGCTAATTAAGGAGGTTACTTGAAGTAACCTCCTTAATTTGACCCACAAAATCCAACTCATGCAACAGCAAAATATTAAAAATATAATCACCCAATCCATCGCCACCAAAACTCGGCTGCTCCAAGATTCTACCCTACTCGACACCATCGAAAAAGCCGCCAATCTCCTCATCCAAACCTTCCAAAATGACGGCAAAGTCCTCTTTTGTGGCAACGGTGGAAGTGCGGCAGATGCCCAACATTTAGCTTGTGAATTATCGGGACGTTTTTTGATGGAACGACCACCTTTGTTTGCGGAAGCCTTGCACGTCAATTCTTCGTTTATGACCGCAGTAGCGAATGATTATGATTTTGAGACGGTGTATGCGCGGGCCTTGGAAGCCTGTGGGCGGAAAGGCGATTGCTTGGTAGCGATTTCGACATCGGGCAATTCTCCGAATATTTTGCGGGCGATTGATAAGGCTAAAGAACTGAATATCAACATTATAGGTTTGACAGGAGAAAGTGGTGGGAAAATGGCTGATTTGTGTGATTTATTGATAAATGTGCCGTCCCAGCATACGCCGAGAGTACAAGAAGCGCACATTATGGTGGGGCATATTTTGTGTGAATTGGTGGAAAAAGGAATTTTTTCTTAAAAAATTCTAAAAAAACCATTTCGACAAATCTTTTTTCCTTTACAAAGGTTCCTTAAACCATGGAAAAATACTGGGACATATTCGTTAACGGCTATTCAGGTTATGCCAATTATTTATGGAACGACATCAGCAATCCTTCGTGGCACAGCTATTTTTATTGGGTGTTGATTGCCTCTTCCGCTTTTTTTATTTTAGAAGTCGTCCTTCCTTGGCGGAAAAAGCAGTCCATTGTTCGCAAGGATTTTTGGATGGATTTGTTTTATGTCTTCTTTAATTTCTTCCTTTTTTCGGTAATTATCTACGCGGCGGCTTCCGATGTGGTGGTCAATTTATTCAATGACGGCATCTTATCTTTAACGAGCGTCAACTTAAAAGAACTCAATCCAATGTATCAGTGGCCAATGTGGTCCATCTTATTAATTGGTATGATTGTGCGAGATTTTGTACAATGGTGGATTCATCGTTTGCTGCATCGCTTTGATTTTCTGTGGGAATTTCACAAAGTGCATCATTCAGTCGAACAAATGGGATTTGCTGCACAAATGCGCTATCATTGGATGGAAAACATCGTCTATCGAACCCTCGAATACATTCCACTCGCCTTGATGGGTATTGGCTTGTATGACTTTTTCATCGTTCATATTTTTGCCTTTTCGTGGGGACATTACAACCATGCAAACATCTCCGTGGATAAGCGAATTCCAAGCGGTATTGTCGGTACGTTGATTGGTATATTAATCGCTAATAGTTTGCTGGATATTCATTTGATGGAAGCTATTTTGGGTACGACCAATCCTTCTTTTTTAATCAAAACGGCAGTCATTGCAGCTTGCGCAGTCATCGGTGTTTTCATGTTTAGCCCTATTGTGAAAATGATTTTTAACTCGCCTGAAATGCACATTTGGCACCACGCTTACCACTTGCCCGAAAACCGTCGAAATGGCGTGAATTTTGGCTTGACCTTAGCGGTTTGGGACTATCTTTTTAAAACGGCATACATTCCGCATGATGGAAAAGATATTCGCTTGGGGTTTCCGGATGTCGAGAAGTTTCCAGAGGGATTTATTGCGCAAAGTTTAAATGGATTGAAGAAATAAAATGGATTACATCACTGTGGCTTCCTCCCAGGCAAAGTCAATTTCTCCACAATTTCTTTACTGTTCTGCTTCGATTCTACCCCTTTTTTAATGTTCCAAATCAAGTCACTTGCTAGCCGCCTGGCTTTCGCAAAATCAATAATGGGTAAGTAATAATCTCCTCGTAAATCGAACTTAGAAAACTGGGCTTGCAAGGGCGGCATCGCAGCAGGACTATGAATACAATCCTTCGGTAAATTCTTTAATTCGGGCACCCATATTTTTATAAAATCACCATCAGGGTCGTGCTTTTCCGAATTCTTAGTTGGGTTATAAATCCGTATCGTATTGATGCCCGTCGTACTCGCTTGCATCTGCATTTGAGAATAGTGAATGCCCGGTTCGTAATCCAGCCACATCTGCGATAAATGATGCGAAACGTCCTGCCATGGCAACCACAAAATATGCGTCGCAAAAGAAGTCACCATTGCTCGCATCCGAAAATTGAGGTAGCCCGTTTTAGTCGCACAACGCATACAAGCGTCGATGAGTGGAAAGCCCGTTTTCCCCAATTTCCAAGCCTCAAAATACTCTGCATTCATCTGTCGATTCAGTTGGTCAAACGCGCGATTGATATTTACCTTTTCGTAGCGCATATCACTTTCCAGTTTTTGTATAAAATGGTCGCGCCAAAACAGTCGAGACGCGAACTGTTCTAAATTTCGCTTATTGCCAACTTCGCTTTTCTTCGAGATACTAAACTGCCTCACTTGCCGAATCGATAAATTCCCCCAAGCCAAATACGGCGAAACTCGGCTACACATTCGTCTGGATGTCAGCGGATTGGAAATATTTTGCATATAATACGACAGCCGATTCTCAAAAAAATCACGCAGATACCGCCAAGCCATCGTCTCGCCACCAACTTGCATATTTTTATCCGTTTCAAAAAAAGCAGCTGGAAAAATTCGCTTTTGAAAAATGAATAAATCAGGCACAGGACTGACTGGTTTCAACTTTGTCAAATCTGGATTAACCAAAGGTTGCGCCATCGTCTGCTGCCATTTTGCCGACCAATTTTTACGATTTTTCGCTCCTCGAATGATGCCACTAAATTGCGTCTCTTTCCATTGAATCCCTTGTTGTTTAAACCACTTCTTCAAATAAATATCCCGATTAAAAGTAAGCTGCACCCCAATTTCTTCATGCGAAAAAACGGTCTCAATCTCATACAATTGACTCAGTTGTTCAAAGGCTATCGCTGCTTCCGCATAGGCATAAAAAACTTGATTGTCGTAAGGCTGCAAACGAGCATTCATATCCTCAATCGACTGCATCACAAAGCGCCAATGTCGCAGGCTGCTGTTGGGATGCGCAACGAGAGACGGTTCAAAAATGTGTAGTATCAATACGGGTAGCCCCGCTTTGATGGCTTGGTCAAGCGGTTCGTGGTCGTGGAGGCGGAGGTCACGTTTGAGCCAGAGGATGTTTATTTTTGGTTTCATTGGGGATAGAACGGGGGGAGGTGGGAGAAGGTTTAAATATGAAGAAATTGCGTTATAGATAAAGCAATCTTAATCTCCATCATCGACCAATTAAAGTTTGCTGACCACCCGAAGTCAGTAAATCAAAAGCATCTTGGCGAAAAATATTGGACAAAGACATTTCCTTGTCTTTAGTGATGGTTAGCGCAACAAAAAATAGCGTATCCATGGCTATTTTATTCATATCGACGTGACGAAAGAAGGGTAAATTTGGATGCGGAAAGAAACGCCTGACCCGTTAATAGTGCAGATACTTTCGGGTAATAGCCTACCGAAAAAAGATGTATTCTTGGCTTATTATGCGCTGGTGACAAGGAAGAGTTCGGAATTTTCGGTGAGTTGAAAACAGGAATAAATATACTATTTTATATCGTCTTTTTTTGCTATTTCATGCCAGTCAGAGTGATACATCTTCACATAAGTTAATCTTTCAACATTCGTATTTACTTTACTTGCTGGAATCCAATTAGGCATTGCATACCAGAAATCTAAAATTCTTTGTTTGTTTACTTTTGGATAATCATAGATAAATTTCACATCAATTAACTTTCCTTTCCTTTCCTTTCCTTTCCTTTCTCATCAAATGTAATTCCTAATTCAACAGACCTCTTTAAAGGCATCTCTATTTTGTCGTAAAAATTTTCTGAAATATATGACCAATATTTAGACCTTGCACATTCGAACTTAGCCTCAACGTTTTCTAAATCTTCGCATCCAGGAAATCTTAGTGTATTTTGTAATCGAGTAAGATATTTTTGGAGACGTGCATTCTCTTCATTCTCCTTACGAAAAAAGTCAATAAACTCTTTCTGGTTGTTTACTTTCAGTAGTTCTTTTATGCGAGACTTACTCCTCAAATATTTTTTATGATGAGCGTATGAACAATTCAAAACGCCAACAAGCATCTGATTTTCACTTAAAAGAGAGTATTTTACAGTTTCTCCACTAAACGATTTATCAAACAAAATCACCTCAATATCATCTTCTTTTTCCACAAGATAACTTATTATCGCTTTTGAAATTTCAAATGGTACGTGGTATCCTATATTCATTCTGAGTTTATCTGATTCTCGTGCGAATCTGGTTTGAACCACTACACTATCTAAATACCCCAAATTTTCAATCTCCTTCATACATTGATTAAAACCATCCTTGATTATATCTGAATGAGTATTGAAATTCACAATGTATTGATACTTATAAATGTAATCCAAAGTATCTTTTGCCACTACTGTTGCCTGTGGAGTGACTCGATTATCAATTTTTTTGAGGTATTTTTTTTGAATTGAGCAGAACAACTTAGGGAGAAAAAAAGAGTATAAAAATAAGACATTGACATTTCATGAAAAATTCTTGAGGGTTAATTTAAAATTTAAACAATTGAAGATAGCAAAAAAAACCCTAAATCCCTACTACTTTTACAAAAAAGTCCACTCCTGCCAACAACCATCAAAATCAACATCCAAGACCTAACCCCCAAATGGTTAGCCGACTTAAAAAAATCTACCAAAAAGCAGATTTAGAAATTAAAGTCGTGGAACAAGTTCAAAGTGAGCAACTTAACGAGGCAACCTTCTGGTCAGTTATCGCTTTATTGGATTGGTCAAACGAAAAGGAGCATAACATACTTGCACAAGCAAAAGATAAATTAGCCAGCTTTTCTGTTCCAGATATTCAAAAATTTCAAGATATTTTAGCGGAAAAACTCTTTGCGTTAGACCAACAGGTTTTCGCAGAAAATATTGGTTCTCGCCGATACAATGGAGACAAATATTTCTCCGCAAATTCCTTTTTATATGCCCGTGCGTGCGTGGTTGCAAATAGTCAAAATTTTATGCAAGTGTATTGAATGACCCAACCAATATGCCCAAGGAATTTACGTTTGAGCCGCTATTGTATCTTGCAGCAGAAGCATTCCAACAGAAGACTGGGCAGGATTGGAATTACTTACCAGAAGAAGGGTTTTCTTACAAACATATTGTTAGAATATTTTACGAAATTTAACTCCTTGAAAATCAATAATATTTCAAATTTAAGTCAAAACTGATTATCCACTTTTCAAGAAAACCTGAATGGC
>JBLHWU010000069.1:0-27245 GCA_047629355.1 Saprospiraceae bacterium
AAGAATATTCGCTTACTAAAAAGTAAACTTTGATGAGCTTTGTTTCCCAATCCATTTTAAGTTTTTTTTTGAATGTCCTAATCCAAAATTAAGACTTCTTATGACATTGGGAAACTCTTTTTTAAACGCTTAATTCGCATATCATTAAAATAGATTTAGATGGAGAACCTCTTTGGACGAATTTATTGGATGGTGGTCCACAAAGTACTGGTGGACTTGGCAGCTTACAAAAAGTCGAAGGAGGAAATTATATAATTAACGGCGGGATTCGCCCTGTATTATATTCAGAGAAATTTCAGGGTCGCATGCTAAAATTAGATGCACAGGGTGATACCCTTTGGTCCACCGTATATGGCGATACCTTAAATACTTTTATGGCATGGACGACGCACGAATTGGAAAGTAGCAATACGCTTACCTTAGGCTGGAATAGATGCCCTAATGATGAACGAAGTTTTATTCATTTAGCAAAATATACTCCCCAAGGAGAACTATTATTTACAAAGTCCATTGAGTCAGAATGTTACCATAATAGTCCCGCCCAGATTATTCCTACGGATGACGGAAGTTTATTAATTAGTTTTCGGTGTTAGGGTACTGATAATGACAGTCGAGTTCCAGCGATAGCCAAGGTGGATACTTCTGGTAATGTATTGTGGAAAAAGGAATGGCCAGAATGGGATGTTGATTGTTTTACTGACGCAAATCCAACCGTAGTCGCCATGGGAGACGGAGGCTATGTATTTCCATGGTGTTTTGACAGACCAGATATTCATCCCTAATTATACCACTACTATGTTGATGCGCTTCAATGCCGACCATGAAATGCTTTGGGAGTTGCCTTTGTTTGGAGATACTAGTTATGTGGTTGATATAATAGCGTAGATTAATTATGTTTATATTACATTTTTCAAAAAGGCAGCCAATGGTGATTTTCTGTTAGTAGGCTATGACCAGAATAGTGCTTTGGAAGATATTGGTGGTCAGGGCTATCTGTCGCGGGTGAGTCTGGAAGGGGAGTTATTATGACGAAGGCTTTATGTGTTTCCAGATGACCCAAGTGGAAGTTCAGGTGTATTGTATAACTTAAATGAAAGAGAAGATGGTCGCATCGCTTTGACAGGTAACGTCAGACAGACGCTTTCTGGTGGCAATGGAACTAGGTCTAATGTCGTATTAATAGTAGTAGTAGATGAGGATGGTTGTCTCAACCCCGGCCGTACTGATGATTATATATGTATCTAATATCACCTCAACAGAAGAAGTCGTAAAAAACTACGAAGAAGTATTTTTTAAGCTGTCTCCTAATCCGGCTTCCACTCAGGAGACCATAAAGATTCATTTCTATAATCTGATAAACTCACCTGATTATCAAATATCCTTCCATGCTCTTGACGGTCGGTTAGTTTATGACCACAAGCTCGCTTTGGGCGTGCAAAATACAGAGATTCCATTTAATAATTTTACGAGTGGGGGTGTATTTTGCGCTTTTAAAGCAAGAGGGAAGGATGGTGCAGCAGGAAAAATTTGTGGTGAAATGAGTAGAGAATAGCCCTTTAATCTACCCATAAAAATAAAAATCGAATCTTTTTTTTAAAAACATTTGGACAATCGGAAAATGTGTTGTACTTTTGCAGCCGCTTAACAAATGAGGCATTTTGTCTTATGGATTTAAGTTTAATTTTTAAAAATCTTTTACGAGGTTATGAATCAGAAAATTCGAATCAAGCTCCGTTCTTACGATCACAACTTAGTAGACAAGTCTACTGAGAAAATTGTCAAGACGGTACGCAACAGCGGTGCTGTTGTAACTGGTCCGATTCCGCTGCCTACGCGAAAAGAGATTTTTACTGTCCTGCGTTCACCGCACGTCAATAAAAAATCTCGCGAGCAGTTCCAGTTACGTACACACAAACGATTGATAGAAATCTATACGCCAACTCAGAAGACGGTAGATGCTCTTTCAAAATTGGAGTTACCCAGCGGGGTCGATATTCAGGTAAAATTGACGTAATATTTTTCAGTACATATATTTAGTTGTTTGCGCCTGCAAACACTTGACTAGGTATATGCTGACCTGCCAATCTAATTGGCGGTGAACGACTATTACACGATAATCTAAGGTATAGCGAATTAACGAAAACCGTTACGTTTGTTAGTTCGTAATCATATAGCATCGCTATTTGAAGTTGAAAGTACGGGTTGAACCTAGGTTCAGTTAGTCACTTCTTACGGCTTTGTAAATCATAAATCGCAGAACGATGAATGGTTTAATTGGAAAAAAAGTAGGTATGACCAGTGTCTTTACGGAAACTGGTAGAAATTTAGCCTGTACGGTTGTTGAACTTGGACCTTGTGTTGTTACACAAGTGAAAACGGAGGACACCGATGGCTACGATGCTCTTCAGATGGGGTTTGGTGATGCGAAAGCTAAAAACACCACTCAACCAATGATGGGTCACTTTGACGCTGCGAAGACCGCTCCAAAACGTAAGTTAGTAGAGTTTAGGGATTTCGATATGGTGGAGAAGGCACTCGGAGACATTATTAAGGTTGAGGAAATTTTTGCAGAAGGGGACCTGATTAATGCAATCGGTACTTCTAAAGGTAAAGGTTTTCAAGGCGTTGTAAAACGTTACAACTTTAAAGGTGTCGGTGATGCAACTCACGGTCAGCACAATAGACAACGGGCTCCTGGTTCGATTGGTGCTGCCTCTTATCCAGCTCGTGTATTTAAAGGTATGCGAATGGGTGGTCGAATGGGTGGTGACCGGGTGAATGTTAAAAATTTGGAAGTCGTTAAGATTTTTCCAGAAAAGAACTTAATTTTGGTAAAGGGAGCAATTCCTGGTCACAAAGGTTCTTTTGTTATTCTTGAAAAATAAATTGATTATTGAGTAAATTGGATAGCTAATTCATAGTTAATTCTATTTTCTAATAATTTCAACATCTATAATATGAAACTCGAAGTTTTCAATATTCAGGGTGAAAAAACAGGCAGAAGCGTTGAGCTTCCTGCTGATATTTTCGGTGTCGAAGCTAACGAACACGCAGTTTATCTTGCTGTAAAGGCATATTTGGCTGCTCAACGTCAGGGAACACACAAATCTAAGGAGAAAGGCGAAATTACTGCATCCACACGTAAGATTAAGAAGCAGAAAGGTACAGGTACAGCGCGTGCAGGTAGTGTAAAGAGTGGTACGATGCGCGGTGGAGGACGAATGTTCGGACCTAAACCTCGTAATTATCGACAGAAATTAAATAAGAAAGTAAGTCGTTTGGCACGTAAATCAGCATTGTCTGATAAAGCTGCTAACGGTGGTTTGGTTGTCATTGAAGATTTTTCTTTCGATGCACCAAAAACCAAGTCTTTCAATAATATTATCTCTGGATTGGGCGTAACAGGCAAAAAGTCTTTGTTTGTAACGACTGACTATGAAAGAGAAGTTTATTTGTCTGCCCGAAATGTGCAAAAAGTAGCAGTAGCATCTGCATCTGATATTAATACTTATCAGATAATGAATGCAAATACAGTTATTCTTTCTGAAGGGTCGATTGAAAAAATTAAAGCAACATTTTAAGAATTTTGAAAAAGCAGTTTCACAGTAAAATGTTTGACTATTTATTTCAGATTCTCTAAAAATAACTGTTATGGCAAAGCAAATAATCATCAAGCCACTTATTACAGAGAAGGCAGACAAGTTGAGCGAAAGCTTAAACAAGTATACCTTCTTAGTAAATAAGAATGCGAACAAAGTGGAGATTAAGAAAGCAATCAAAGATTGGTTTAACGTGGAAGCAGAATCTGTGAACACAGTAATCATGCCTTCTAAGTCCAAAGTTCGAAATACCAAAACTGGTATTCAGCGAGGACGAAAAGCGAGCTATAAAAAAGCTATCGTGACGTTAGAAGCAGGAGAAGAAATTGATTTCTTCGGAGAAATTTAAACTAATAACTTAGGCTTAACTGCTAAAGTTCATTTTTAATATAGAAGGTTGCGAGCTTTAATTTCGTAAAGGGATTTTGATAGACATTGCACGGTTTTTAAAATCGACTGTCTTAATTCTGAAATTAAAATGAGAATAGCCTTCGTGAAAAGCAAAAAGCAATGCCAGTAAGAAAGTATAGACCGGTAACTCCGGGAACGCGCTTTAGAGTTGGTAACGCATACACGGAACTTACTACTGACAAGCCAGAAAAAAGCTTGCTTGCGCCACTGAAAAAATCAGGTGGGCGTAACAATCAGGGTAAAATGAGTGTGCGTCAGAAAGGTGGTGGACACAAACGCCGATACCGTGTTGTTGATTTCAAAAGAAACAAAGACGGTATTTCAGCGACTATCAAAACCATTGAGTATGATCCAAACCGTACCGCATACATTGCGTTAGTGGTATATAAAGATGGTGAAAAACGTTACATCATCGCACCGGACGGGATGAAAGTTGGTGACCAAATCATGTCGGGAGCAACTGCAGAGCCATTAATTGGTCATGCGATGTTTTTGAAAGATATTCCATTGGGTTCTACTATTCATGCTATCGAAATGACTCCAGGTAGAGGCGCGGCTTTGGCTCGTTCTGCTGGAACTAACGGTACATTGATGGGGCGTGAAGGAAAATACGCGGTTGTTAAATTGCCATCTGGTGAAGTTCGACGAATCTTGTTGACTTGTAAAGCAGTAATGGGAACGACTTCCAATTCGGACCACGGTTTGACTGTTTTAGGTAAAGCAGGTCGTAAGCGTTGGTTGGGTAGACGTCCTCGTGTAAGAGGGGTAGCAATGAACCCAGTCGATCACCCAATGGGTGGTGGTGAAGGTCGTGCATCTGGTGGACATCCGCGTTCACGTACAGGTATCATGGCAAAAGGTCAAAAAACTAGGAATGTTAATAAGCCGAGTTCTAGACTGATTATCACGAAGCGTAAATCGAAAAATAAAAAGTAGGGTATAGGCAAATTGCTGAACCTTAATAATCAATAATAATATGGCTCGTTCAATTAAGAAAGGACCTTATGTTTTCCATAGGTTGTTGGATAAAATCGAAAAGGTGCAGACAAGTGGCAAGAAAAGCGTTATTAAAACGTGGTCACGTGCATCAATGATTATTCCAGATATGGTCGGTTTAACAATCGCCGTTCACAACGGAAAAACATTTATTCCTGTATTTGTTACAGAGAATATGGTGGGACATAAATTAGGCGAATTTTCTCCAACTCGTAATTATCGAGGTCACGGTGGAAATCGTAAAAAGTAAATCGTAATTGATTGTTCATTGTTTTAAACAATTGAGTTTAAATAATAGGCAGTCAGTCACAAATTCTATTAATAATGGAAGCAAGAGCAAAACTTAGCAATTGCCCAATGTCTGCGCGCAAAATGCGCTTGGTAGTTGACATCATTCGTGGTAAGAAAGTAGAAGATGCTTTGGATATCTTGAGATTTACCAAGAAAGAAGCAGCAGATTGGTTGGAAAAAACCTTGATGTCAGCTGTCGCTAACTGGGAATACAAGTTGGAAGGACGGGAAAGTGCAGATGACTATGGTCTTTACATCAAAATAGCTTTGGTGAATGAAGGCACAATGTTGAAGCGTTTTCAACCTGCACCACATGGTCGCGCGCACCGAATTCGGAAGCGCACCAACCACGTAACCCTTGTTGTAGCAAATCGTATCGCTTTAGATAATGATCCTGATACAGCAATAGCAGACGAAGAAGAATAAATTCTAATTAAGAATGAATAATGCATAATTAACAAATTCACTTCAGAAATTGTTAATTGTTAATTGCTCATTGTATATTAATAAGATTATGGGTCAAAAGACAAATCCAATTGGTAATCGTTTAGGAATCATCCGAGGATGGGAGTCTAACTGGTTCGGCGGTAAAAACTTCGGTGATAAAGTGGTGGAAGATCAGAAAATTCGTGACTACTTGCGTGCTCGTGTACGCAAAGGTGGTATCGCACGAATTATCATCGAACGCACGCTTAAAAGAATTACGGTAACTGTTCATACATCTCGTCCTGGTATTATCATAGGTAAAGGTGGTTCTGAAGTTGACCAGATTCGGGAAGAGTTGCGTAAGTTGACGGGGAAAGACGTTCAAATCAACATCATCGAAATTCGTAAGCCGGAAATGGATGCTCACATCGTAGGTGAGAGTATCGCGAAGCAAATCGAATCTCGTATCAACTACCGTCGTGCGATTAAAATGTCGATTCAATCAACTATCCGTACAGGGGCTGAGGGAATCAAAGTTCGTATCTCTGGTCGTTTGAATGGTGCAGAGATGGCACGTTCTGAAGAGTACAAAGAGGGACGAACACCGTTGCATACTTTCCGTGCAGATATTGACTATGCCTTGACAGAAGCACAAACTGTTTATGGTAAAATCGGTATCAAAGTATGGATTTGTAAGGGTGAGGTTTTAGGAAAACGTGACTTATCTCCAAACGCAGGTGTTGATACCAAAGGTGGAAATGACCGAGGTGGACGAGGTGGAGATAGACGAGGTGGTGGACGTGACCGACGAGGTGGCGGCGGCGGCGGACGTGGACGTGACCGACGAAGTGGCGGCGGCGGTGGAGACCGACGTTAATCTTTAGTGGGATTATATTTTGCGATTTTGAATAAATCTTCGCAACAATTGGTATAATTGCCCAATTCGTTGTACTTTTGCGACGCCTTTGGGAAAAGCTATGAAAATTTAACTATTTATCAAAACTATTTCTTGTTTTTAAGTAGTTGAAAATCAGTAGGTTGGCAGTATTTTAAATGAATTTTAAAATGCAGGCTAGCTGAAAGAGTGAAAGAATTTAGAGCTTGGTTTTTTCCAAAATCTAATTTTCAATAATAACATTTCAATTTTAATACAATGTTACAACCGAAAAGAACAAAATACCGTAAGCAGCAAAAACTCCGTAATAAGGGGTTAGCACACCGTGGTAGTTCTATTGATTTTGGAAGTTTTGGTTTGAAGTCATTAGAAAGAGGACGATTGACAAATCGTCAAATTGAAGCGGCGCGGATTGCGATGACTCGTTATATGAAACGGGAAGGTAAAGTGTGGATTCGAATTTTTCCAGACAAGCCGATTACTTCTAAGCCAGCTGAGGTACGGATGGGTAAAGGTAAGGGTGCGTTGGATTATTGGGTGGCACAAATCAAACCAGGTCGAGTTCTATTCGAAATGGATGGTGTACCTGAGGAGGTAGCGCGTGAAGCACTTCGTTTGGCAGCACAAAAATTGCCTTTGGCATGTAAGGTTTCTGTGCGAACTGACTTTGTCTGATAATTTGTAGGATAAATCGTTGTTTCAGTATTTGTTAATAAAACAAGATTGAAGCAGACATAAATTATATTAGCTATGGCTACCAAAATATCTTTAGAACTTAAAGAACTCAGCGACGCAGAATTGAAAAACGATTTGGCGGAAACGCAAGAACAGTATAAGAAGCTGAAATTTGACCATGCGGTGAAAGGGCTTGATAATCCATTGGATTTGAAAGAAGTACGACGCAATATCGCCCGTTTGAAAACGGAAGAACGTCGTCGTGAATTAGACGTTTGTTCAGAAGCAGATTTGGCAAAACGTTCGAAAATTCGAGCTCGTCGCCGTAAATAATTAGTCTTTAAAGTCAGAATTTAGGTTTTCAAAATCGAAAACCGAATTCCTAACTCATTATACAATGACTGAAAGAAATTTAAGAAAGACAAGAACCGGAGTTGTGGTTAGTAATAAAATGGAGAAATCCATCACAATTTTGGTTGAACGTCGTTTACGTCACCCGATTTATGGGAAATATGTAAAAAAGACGAAGAAATTCATGGCGCACGATGAAACCAATGATGCCAACGAAGGTGATTTGGTACGCATCATGGAGACTCGTCCATTAAGTAAAAGCAAACGATGGCGTTTGTTGGAGGTTTTGGAGCGAGCGAAATAATTTAAGATTAATTCGATTTATAGTTGTTTCCAGTTTTGGACAACTTAAATTTTAAATCATTTTACAATGATTCAACAGGAAAGTAGGCTCAAAGTAGCAGATAATAGCGGTGCAAAAGAAGTTTTGTGTATCCGTGTTCTGGGTGGTTCCAAGCGTCGTTACGCTTCTGTTGGGGACAAAATTGTAGTTACTGTAAAAGATGCTGCTCCAGGTGGTGTTAAAAAAGGTACAGTTTCTAATGCAGTTATTGTTCGCACAAGAAAAGAAATCGGTCGTAAAGATGGTTCTTATATTCGTTTTGATGATAATGCAGTAGTATTGTTGACAGCTAATGATGAGCCACGTGGTACGCGGATTTTTGGTCCTGTTGCCAGAGAATTGCGGGAGAAAGATTATATGAGAATTGTCTCATTGGCTCCTGAGGTAATATAGGACGACCAACGGTGTCCAGCTCACGGCTTATTGCTAGGACTGACACGGTTTTGTTGCAATAAATTTAAACTTTTATAACTTTATAGTTATGTCAAATAAAGCTAAAAAAACGAGATTCACACCGAAGTTGCACATTAAGAAAGGCGACAGAGTACGTGTAATTTCAGGTTCAAGCAAGAACAAGGAGGGGGAAGTGTTGGAAGTATTTCCAGCAAAAAACCGTGCTATAGTTGAGCAAACCAACATGGTAAAAAAGCATACGAAAGCAACTCAAGATAACCCTGGTGGAATCAATGAGGTGCCAGCTGCTTTGCACCTGTCTAATTTGATGTTGATTGACCCAAAATCGGGTGAACCAACACGAACTGGTCGAAAGTTGGAGAACGGAAAATTGGTACGATACTCCAAGAAATCCGGCGAAATTATCTAATAAGATTTAAAAGGGATATTGATTCAGGTTTTACAATTGTTTAACCGATTCGATTCAAACCCACAAATATAGAAAGCAATGAGTTACAAACCATTACTTCAGAAATTGTACAAAGAAGAAGTTGCGCCAAAATTAATGGAGCAATTTGAGTATAAATCAGTCATGCAAGTGCCGAAGTTGCAAAAAATTTGCATCAACCAAGGTGTTGGTTTGGCAACTCAGGACAAGAAGCTTGTTGAGCATGCTTTGAATGAAATGACAATGATTACTGGTCAAAAAGCAGTTCCAACCAAGGCGAAAACATCTATCTCGAACTTTAAGTTACGGGAAGATATGACGATTGGATCACGGGTAACGTTACGTCGAGAGCAAATGTGGGAATTTTTGGAGCGTTTGATTACTGTTGCATTGCCACGGGTTCGTGACTTTAGAGGTATTAACGATAAGAGTTTTGACGGACGTGGTAATTATTCAATGGGGGTTACAGAGCAAATCATTTTTCCTGAAATTGATCTTGATAAGATTAATAAGGTTTCAGGTATGGATATTACTTTTGTAACATCTGCAAATACAGATGCTGAGGCATTAGCTTTGTTGAATGCATTGGGAATGCCTTTTAAAAATCAAAAAAAATCTGAGAACTAAGAGTTAAATTTTAGTTTAAAACAGAAATATAAATATAAATATCATGGCAAGGAAATCAGTCATAGCACGAGAAAGAAAGAGAGAGAGAATGGTAGCAAAGTATGCAGATTTGCGTACTAAGCTAAAAGAAGAAGGAAAATGGGAAGAGTTGGACAAACTACCTCGTAATAGTTCGGCAGTTCGTTTGCACAACCGTTGCAAATTGACAGGACGACCTAAAGGTTACATGCGTAAATTTGGCATCAATCGGGTAACTTTCCGGTTAATGGCATTGAATGGATTAATTCCAGGCATCACCAAAGCTTCTTGGTAAATTCAGTAGGCTTCATTCGATTCCATCGTATGCGGTCACTTTTTTTATAAAATAATTACTGGTAAGTGTCCTTATGGCAAACTACCAGTGTCAAACTGAAACAATGCAAGTAACAGATCCAATTGCGGACTATTTGACTCGTATTCGTAACGCACAAATGGCGGGTCACAAGATGGTAGAAATTCCATCTTCAAAAATGAAAAAATCTATCACAGAAATTTTGTACGATCAAGGGTATATCTTGAAGTATAAATTTGCTGATGATGAAGGACATCAGGGTGTGATTAAAATCGCATTGAAATATCTTCGAGGTAGTAAGACTCCAGTTATCCAGAAATTGGAGCGAGTGAGTAAGTCTGGTTTGCGGAATTACGCGAAAGCAGATGGCTTACCGCGAGTAATCAATGGTTTAGGTATTGCAATCATTTCTACTTCTCAGGGAGTAATGACCAATAAGAAAGCTAAAGCATTGCATATTGGTGGAGAGGTGTTGTGCAACGTTTACTAATAGTTGACAACGAGAAGAAACAAATTTCAAAATCGTAAATTTTTTAATCATGTCTAGAATAGGAAAAGCACCGATTGAAATTCCAGCAGGCGTTGAAATTTCAGTTAGCCAAGGAAACTTGGTGACAGTGAAAGGTAAGAAAGGGACATTGACTCAACAAGTTAATGCAGACCTATCTGTTGATATTGAGGATGGCGTTTTAACTGTATCACGTCCTACGGAACAGCAACGTCACCGTGAATTGCACGGTTTGTACCGTTCATTGATCAGTAATATGGTGGAAGGTGTTTCAAACGGTTACACTAAGGAATTAGAGGTAATTGGAGTTGGATACCGTGCTGCTAATACAGGTCAATTGTTAGAATTAACTTTGGGTTATTCTCACCCGGTTATGTTTTATGTACCAGAGGAAGTGAAGGTAGAAGCAGTGATGGAAAAGGGTAAAAATCCAATCGTTAAGTTGGAAAGCTACGATAAGCAGTTATTGGGGCAGATAGCTGCTCGAATTCGTGCCTTTCGTAAGCCAGAACCTTACAAAGGAAAGGGTATTCGTTTCGTTGGTGAAGAAATCCGACGGAAGGCTGGTAAAACGGCCGGTAAATAATCAGTTTAGAAACAGAATAATCTGTTGGAACTGTTTATCAATTAAAATTAATCGAGTCATTCGAATAATCATACGGTTTTGGGTTTAGAAAATTGCTTCTCTACACTAAGACCAGATAAAATTTAATTAAAATGGGCTTTAATAAAGAAGGTCGCAGAAAAAGAATTCACTACCGAATTCGTAAGAAAGTAAGAGGAACGGCTGCTCGTCCACGTTTGGCAATTTATCGAAGTAATAAAGAAATTTATGCGCAGGTAATTGATGATGTGAATGGTGTAACGTTGTGTTCAGCTTCTTCTCGTGATAAAGGATTTTCAGTAGAAGGTCCAAAAGTGGAGCAAGCAAAGAGTGTAGGAAAGAAATTGGCAGAAAACGCACAGTCAGCAAGCATCGATAACGTTGTTTTTGACCGTGGTGGTTATTTGTATCACGGGCGTGTGAAAGCTTTGGCTGATGGCGCACGAGAAGGTGGAATGAAATTTTAAAAAAAACTATTCCGATTCAATTCGGGAATTTAAAAGAATTCATAATGGCACAACGAGATAATAAAAGAGTTAAGCCTACGGAAACGGAATTGAAGGAAAAGTTAGTAAACCTTAATCGTGTTGCGAAAGTAACCAAAGGTGGTCGAACTTTTAGTTTTGCTGCAATCGTAGTAGTTGGTGATGGTAAAGGTACAGTTGGATATGGTTTGGGGAAAGCGCGTGATGTACAAGAGTCTATCAAGAAAGCGGTTGATGATGCAAAAAAGAGCTTGATTAAAGTTCCTATTTATAAAGGTACTATTCCTCACGCAGTAAAAGGACGATACGGAGCTGGTAAAGTTTTGTTGAAGCCTGCATCTGATGGTACAGGAGTAATAGCTGGTGGTGCGATGCGTGCAGTTTTAGAGATTGCAGGTGTTCACAACGTATTGGCAAAATCTCAGGGTTCGTCTAATCCACACAACGTGGTAAAGGCAACTGTGAATGGTTTGGCACAATTGCGTAGCCCAATGGATGTAGCTCGTCAACGAGGTATTTCTGTAGAAAAAGTATTTAATGGATAGTAAGCGGTAGACGGTTGGCTGTCCACGGTGGACAGTAGCCTCACGTTTTATTCCTATAACCTATTCAAGATTTATATCATGGGAAAGGTAAAAGTTACTCAGGTAAGAAGTATTATTGGTCGTCCTAAACGACAAAAAGCGACAATGACTGCATTGGGATTGCGCAAAATGAACCAAACAGTTGAACATGAAGCAACTCCTCAGATTATGGGAATGATTGCTAAAATTCAGCATTTGGTCACTTCGGAAGAAGTATAAAAAAACGGTTGACGGACGACGGTTTACGGTGGACGGCAGCTCGTGAAAATGATTTAAAATCTTTTTCAAACCATTTTTTGAATAACGTAAATTGGAAAGTAGAGTTAGTTTTGGCTTTTGCTAAACATATTTATACACCAATATACCAATATACCATACATCATGGAATTGCATAATTTACGACCTGCAGAAGGTTCAACGAAATCTGGAAAAAGAATTGCACGTGGACAAGGTTCAGGGAGAGGTGGCACGGCAACACGTGGTCACAAGGGAGCAAAGTCTCGTTCTGGTTGGAGTCGCAAGCGCAACTTCGAGGGTGGTCAGATGCCTTTACAAATGCGTATTCCTAAGCGTGGATTTACAAATCCAAATCGTGTAGAATACACTGCTATTAATGTAGCACGTTTGCAAAAAATTGCTGATAAATTTAATTTAAAAACAATCGATATCGACGCGTTAGTATCTAACGGAATTGTTGATAAAGGTGATAGAGTGAAAATTCTTGGTAGAGGTGAGTTGAGTGCAGCTTTGACTGTATCAGCACACGCTTGTTCAGAATCTGCCAAAGCAACTATTGAGAAACAAGGGGGTAGTATTAATTTAGTGTGATAGGTAGGGCTTTTTTGTTTTTACTGCATCATTGGCAGTTTTTGAGACAAAATGGCACGGAAAATGAAATAGGTATGATAGTTGATTTTAATATCTTTACCACTTCATTTTTAAATTATCATCCAAAAACCGTTCACACAATTTAAGTCATTTCCAATGAACAAGTTTATTACAACATTAAAGAATATCTGGAAAATTAAAGAATTACGTACGCGTATTCTTTACACGATGGCCATGTTAGCTGTTTATCGCTTTGGGTCATTTGTAGTTTTACCAGGCGTAATTCCTGATGCTTTAGATAGCGGAGGAGGAAATACAGGAGACCTTTTAGGATTAATTAATGCCTTTACAGGTGGTGCCTTTAATATGGGTGCTGTCTTTGCTTTAGGTATTATGCCTTATATTACGGCATCGATTATTATCCAGTTATTGGGTTTTGCCGTACCGTATTTTCAGCGGTTACAGCAGAAAGAGGGGGAATCTGGTCGTAAAAAATTAACTCAGATTACACGAATGTTGACTTTGGCTATTACGTTAGTTCAAGGTGGTGGATATTTGACCTATTTGATTTCTCAGGGTGCAGTTGATCCCGCGATTCCGAGAAGCATTTTCTGGATAACAAATATTATCGTATTATCTGGTGGTACTATATTTGCAATGTGGTTAGGTGAAAGAATTACCGATAATGGTATCGGAAACGGTGTATCTTTATTGATCACCGTTGGTATCATTGCTTCTTTACCAGCAGCATTTGTATCAGAATTCAGTTTTAAATTGAACTCTGGTGGATTGTTCCTTTTCATTCTGGAACTAGCATTGTTCTACCTTATTATTATGGTAACAGTGTTGATTGTACAAGGTGTGCGGAAAGTTCCAATCCAGTTTGCAAAGCGAATGGTTGGACGTGGTGCAGCACAAATGCCAGCGGCAGGTGCTCGTGATTACATTCCAATTAAGGTGAATGCAGCAGGTGTAATGCCCATTATCTTTGCGCAAGCATTGATGTTCTTGCCAGCAACAGTCGCTCAATTTTTTATGGGTGAACAAGCTTCGGCAAGTCCAATGATGCAACAATTGTTGAATCCTTTCTCACCATTGTCTGGTGTGATTACTTTCTTCTTAGTCGTATTGTTTACTTATGTCTATACTGCTTTGTTGGTAAATCCAACTCAGTACGCAGAATATTTGAAACGTCAAAATGCTTTTATCCCAGGTATTAAGCCGGGTAAAGCAACAGCAGACTTTATTGACGCAACGACGACTAGAATTACATTGCCAGGTTCTATTTTCTTAGGATTGATTGCAATTATTCCAGTCTTTGCAGTAGCAGGTGGTGTGAACCAAGCGTTCGCTATCTTCTTCGGAGGAACATCTCTATTGATTTTGGTAGCAGTTGTATTGGATACATTGCAGCAGATTGAAAGCCACCTATTGATGAGACGTTATGATGGGTTGGTGAAATCTGGTAAAATCCAAGGACGAAGCAGAATGCAGGGTATTGGTGCGAGCATGTAATATGTTTTTCACAAGAAATTATACCTTATAATATATAGTCGTGCTGCGAGGGCAATTTTTTGAAAACTAATAGATTTTTAAAAATGCCTCCGAAGCACGACTTTTTTGTTTTTAAAAGAATTATTAATCGATGGTATTTTATAAGACAGACGAGGAGGTAGAAATAATGCGCCGTGCGAACTTGTTGGTTTGTAAAGTTCACGCGCATGTAGCGAGTATTATTCGTCCAGGAATCACAGGGGAAGAAGTTGATCGCCAGGCAGAAGAATTGATTCGGGATAATGGTGGTATTCCTGGTTTTAAAGGATTATATGATTTTCCAAACACTTTATGTATTTCGGTAAATGAAGCGATTGTACATGGGATTCCATCGAAAAAGCAATTTCAAGATGGGGACATTGTGTCTGTAGATTGTGGCGCAATTATCGAAGGATATAACGGAGATGCGGCTTATACTTTTTGTGTGGGTGATGTGAACGAAGCTGGGATGCAGCTTTGTAGAGCGACGAAGACTTCGCTTCAACTAGCAGTGGAGCAAGCTATAGTTGGAAAGCGAATGGGGGATATTGGATATGCTGTACAGAATTATATTGAGAAGGAAATGGGCTACTATGTAGTGAAAGAATTAGTAGGCCATGGAGTAGGGCGGTCGCTGCACGAAGCACCTGAGGTAGCGAACTACGGTAAGAGAGGGCGAGGCATTAAGTTGCGTGAAAACTTAACCATTGCTATTGAACCAATGGTTAACATGGGGACGCGCGAAGTGAAGTCTTTGAAAGATGGAACGGTGATTACCAGAGATAAGAAGCCATCGGCTCATTATGAGCACTCAGTGGCAGTTAAAAAGGGCAAAGCGGATATCTTGTCAGATCATAAAATGATTGAAGCAGAGATACTGAAAAATCCAAATGTGAAGGAAGTCGCGAGTTTATTAGAGCTATCGGTTTAGAATAAAATTAGGTATTTTTTTAAAATATTTTTCAGTAAGGCTATTTTCTGGCATTTTATGTGAAAATATTCGATTGAAAATCAGATAGTTAGCACTATTTCCTGATTAAAGTACAGAATTGTTTTTTTTTTTATTTTTTATTCTGAAAAATAGAAAAAAAATAGTACCTTTGCCGACCGAAAATTTGAGCATCCTAATGTATTCAATATTTTCAAAAAAAGAAAAAGTGGCGGACAGATTTTGTGTCTTTAAAAATTAATATGGCAAAGAAGAATTTAATAAAACAAGATGGTACTATCGAAGAAGCGTTGTCAAATGCAATGTTTCGCGTTCGATTAGAAAATGATCATCGAATTGTAGCGACTATTTCAGGAAAGATGCGGATGAATTATATTCGAATCTTACCCGGTGATAAAGTCTCTGTTGAAATGTCACCTTATGACCTTTCGCGGGGGCGCATAACTTATAGATATAAATAGGTTGTTTTTAAGTTAGCTCTGGCTAATAAATCGATAACCAATAATTTAATTATTATGAAAGTTAGAGCATCAATCAAAAAGCGGTCTGTAGATTGCAAGATTGTACGAAGAAAAGGAAAATTGTACGTCATTAACAAGAAAAATCCTCGGTTCAAGCAACGTCAGGGATAATTCCAGTGGTGACAATTGGCGGTTAGCTGAAGCCTAGCCGAAAATTTAAAATCGAATAAATCTAATCAAGATATGGCTCGTATAGCAGGTAATGATTTACCAAGAAATAAACGTGGTTTAATTGGATTGACTTACATCTACGGTGTTGGACAATCTCGCTCTTCTGAGATTTTGGAAAAAGCTGGTATTGATGAAAACATCAAAGTAAACGATTGGACAGATGACCAAACGTCTACTATCACCAAGTTGATTCAAAACGAATACAAGGTAGAGGGTGAATTGCGTTCTGAAGTGCAGACTAACATCAAACGTTTGATGGACATCGGATGCTATCGAGGCGTGCGTCACCGTAGAGGTTTGCCGTTGAGAGGACAGCGTACACAAACGAACGCACGGACTCGAAAAGGTAAGCGTAAGACAGTCGCGAACAAGAAAAAAGCAACTAAATAATAATGATGTATGGCAATTGGTTTCGACCTTCTTGCCCGCTCATCATAGAAATAATCTAACTCTTATAAGTTATGGCTAAAGGAAGAACTTCAGCAAAGACAAGAGCAAAGAAACGAAAGGTTCAAATACAACCAGAAGGTTACGCTTATATTCAAGCGACTTTCAATAATATCATTATCTCTTTGACGAACAAAGCAGGACAAGTAATTTCTTGGTCTTCTGCTGGTAAGTCAGGTTTCAGAGGCTCTAAGAAAAATACGCCGTATGCGGCGCAAATTTCTGCAGCGGATGCTGCGCGAGTGGCTCATGAAGCTGGTTTGCGAACCGTTGAGGTATTGGTAAAAGGACCTGGTTCTGGGCGAGAGGCAGCAATTCGTGCAATTGACCAAGCAGGTATTAAAGTGAGCACTATTCGTGATATCACTCCAGTTCCTCACAATGGTTGTCGTCCACCAAAACGACGTAGAGTTTAAGGATTGACTCGATTATTTCGGTTTATGATTATCTCGATTAACATAACAGTTAAGGGTAATCGAGATAATCAAAATAATCGAATGAATCGAATTAATTAAAACTTCTTAATATTTTTATACAATGGCAAGATATAGAGGTCCAAAGGCGAAAAAAGCAAGAGCATTCGATGAACCAATTTATGGGTTCAGTAAAGCTTACGAAAAGAAAAAATACCCACCGGGTATGCACGGCAATAAACGTCGTCGTAAGCAACGTTCTGATTATGCTTTGCAGTTGATGGAAAAGCAAAAAGCTAAGTACACTTATGGTGTATTAGAGCGTCAGTTCCGTAACTTGTTTGAGAAAGCAACTGGTAAAAGTGGTGTAACTGGTGAAATTTTACTTCAATTGTTGGAGTCAAGATTGGATAATACCATTTTTCGTTTAGGTTTGGCACCGACTCGTCGTGCTGCACGTCAATTGGTTAATCACCGACACGTGACTTTAAACGGGATTGTAAACAACATTCCTTCTGCTGCCTTGCGTCCAGGTGATGTAATTTCTATTCGTGGAAAGTCTCAGGGATTAGACATAGTGAAGGATAGCATTGCTGCAAAATCAGACGTGCGTAAGTTCGGATGGTTGGAATTCAATCCAGAGAGAATGGCCGGTGTATTCTTACAAGCACCAGAAAGAGAGCAAATTCCAGAGAAAATCAACGAGCAGTTGATTGTTGAATTGTACTCTAAGTAATCTTTAAGATACTATATAAAAGGATTTTCTGTAAAATCATTAAAATGCAATTTGCGTTTAATGGCTTTTCGGGGAATCCTTTTTGTGCTATATACTAAGTAGGTGAGGCGGGATGATTTTTCCTTTAATTTCATCTAATTCGTTAGACAATGCTGTTTTGTAGCTAATTTGAAGGATTGAAAGAAGATAGAAAAGATGTAAATTCTTGATTCTTTATTTTTAATTCTTCATTGTCTTTTAACTTCTATTAAAGTTTAAACAGAATATGAGCATTTTAAATTTCCAAAAGCCCGACAAGATTAAATTGCAAAAGGCGAATGATTTTGAGGCTTCTTTTGAATTTAAGCCGTTGGAGCCTGGTTTTGGTCAAACAATTGGTAATTCATTGCGTCGTGTATTGCTTTCTTCTTTGGAAGGTTTTGCAATTTCTGCAGTACGGATTGCGGGTGTTGATCATGAATTTTCTACTATTAGAGGGGTCGTTCAGGATGTAGTTGATATTATCTTGAACTTGAAGCAAGTTCGTTTGAAGCAATTGATTGCGGATGATGAAATTTCTGCGGATAAAATTTACTTGACAATTAGTGGTAAAGATGAGTTTCGTGCGGGGGATTTGGAAGAGCATACCAATGTTTTCAAAGTAATGAACCCTGATTTGTTGATTTGCAATATGGAGCCTTTCGTTAACTTGGAAATGGAATTCACGATTACTAAAGGTCGTGGTTATGTTCCTGCTGACGAAAATTTACCAAAAGATGCACCGATTGGCGTTATTCCAATTGATGCTATTTATACGCCTATCAAAAGTGTTGCGTACAAAGTGACCAGCACACGGGTAGGACAGCGAACGGATTATGAGCAATTGGATTTTGATGTAAAAACGGATGGAACAATTCACCCGGAAGATGCAGTAAAAGAAGCTTCTCGTATTTTGATTCAACACTTGATGTTGATTACCGATGAGAAAATTACTTTCGATGACCCAGGTACTCGTCAGGATGACATCGTTGATGAGCACATCTTACACATGCGTAAGTTGTTGAAAACCAACTTGGAAGATTTGGATTTATCTGTTCGTGCATACAACTGTTTGAAAGCTGCGAAAATTAACTCGTTGGCTGAAATGGTGAAATACGATACACATGAGTTATTGAAGTTCCGTAACTTCGGTAAAAAATCATTGGTCGAAATCGAAGAATTGTTACAAGAAAAAGGACTTACTTTCGGTATGGACTTGTCTAAATACAAACTCGACGAAGAGTAAAAAGCATAAACGGCAGACGGTTGATGTTCCACGGTGGACGGATAACCCAAGCCATTAATTATATTTTTGCAATTACTGAGGGTTTCAATTGTTCATTGCACATTGCTAATGGTACATTGAAAAACGGGTGTTGCGAGGTTAACCAATTTAAAATAAAAAAAGATGCGGCACGGAAAGAAATTCAACCATCTTGGTAGAACATCTGCTCACAGAAAAGCGGTACTGCGAAACATGGGAATTGCTTTGATTGAACACAAACGAATTTTTACGACATTGGCAAAAGCGAAAGCATTGCGTCAATTCGTTGAACCGTTAATAACTAAAGGCAAAAGCAATACAACACACTCTCGACGGGTGGTCTTTAGCTACTTGCAAAATAAGGAAGCAGTCAAAGAAATTTTTGATGTAATTGCAGTAAAGGTAGGTGACCGACCAGGTGGTTACGTTCGAATCGTTCGTACTGGCTGGAGAAAAGGTGATGCAGCAGATATGGCATTGATTGAGTTTGTTGATTACAACGAGACTTATTCAGCAGCTAAGAAAGGCGAAGGAAAAGATAGCAAAGGTGGTGGTAAGAAACGACGACGTAGAGGTGGTAAGTCAGCAGCAGGTGCAGCTACGGCAGCAGCAGCAGCGACTACGACTAAAACTTCTGGAGAAGAAGAGTAAGCAGCATCTTTTTGAAGATATAAAAAAGCGTGAGGAAGTAATTCCTTGCGCTTTTTTTGTTTTACATGTTTTTGTGTTCTGGATAGAATTGCAGGTTGTCAAGGAGTATTTTTCTGTACTCTTTTTGGGTGAACACATCGACCTAAAAATTACGTCATGCATTTGTAAATGCTGACGGACAAGTTTAATATTTGGTGGGAATGGGTTAGATTCAGTGCAAGGAGGTTAACTTTAAATAGTCATCAATATTGTTTATTTTTGCTAATGGTTAGTTAGGGTGTACCACTTAAATAGCTAAATCATTGATATGTAATGATTTAGCTATTTTTTTTTTAAAACACCCCTAAAAGCGCAAAAAGCGTTATATTCTGGGGTTCATAATATTATCGTACACCAAAGATAGACAAATTATATTTTGCAAATCGCATTATTTTCAATTGAGAGTGGTCGGTCTATCCGACATCAACGTTTCCAGCTTAGCGAATTAGGTCAGTTACGTTCCAGTTTACCCCATCAAAGAATTAGCCGCCCTACTTCCTTGCCCAAAGTCGGCAGTGGGCAGTAAGTCTTGGTTTGATAACGAAGGAAAGGTCGCCTTACAATTTTTAAAAGTATATGAAGGTTGTAGCGATGAGAAACTTCGGGCACGGTTGAATACGGATTGGTCTTTACAAATGTTTTGCGGTATCCAATTGCAAGCCAATGAAGAGATTAAAGACTCCAATTTGCTTTGGCAAATTAGGAAGTTGGTCGCTCATCATCTGAAGATAGAATCGTTTCAAAGCATCTTGATTACTCATTGGAAAAAAGATATGCAACAAACTCATATTGGAATGAGTGATGCGAGCTGTTACGAAAGTTATATCAAATATCCAACGGATGTAAACTTACTTTGGGATACCAACCAATGGATTTATGGTTTGATTCGTTACTCCAGCAAAACCTTGAAACGATGCTTACCCCGCAACAAATTCAGCGACCAACGCAGCAAACAATTGGCGTTTGCTCGTTGTAGGCGCAAGACCAAAAAAAGAGAGTCGCTCGTCAACGCCAATTGTTACATTTATTGGATAAGCTATTATTTTAATTAGATAACATTATTGTGGATTGGTTGGAGCGAGTGAAACAAGGGCAGGTAAATGAGCAATTATTTTCGGCAGCAGATTTATCCAAGATACAATGCATCGGTAAGATTTACAACCAACAACGCTTCCATTTTGAGCAGCCCGATGAAAGTGTACCTCAACGAATTGTCAGTTTGCATAAGCCTTATATTCGTCCTATTGTTCGAGGAAAAGAAAGTTCGGGAGGAAAGCGTACAGAATTTGGGGCAAAGGTGAATACTTGGCAAGTGGATGGAATTAATTTTATTGAACATTTATCCTTCCATGCTTTTCATGAAGGTAATCGACTCAAACAAGGTATCGCTTTTCACCACAAACACTTTGGTCGGTTGCGGCAACTCGGAGCAGATGCGATTTATGCCACCAATGCAAATCGAAGCCATTGTAAAAAGTTAAATATTGCTACCTGTTTTAAACCAAAAGGGCGAAGAACACAAAAACCGCTACTGCGCAAACAACAAGATGTCGCCAGAAGAACAATCAGCTCTGTGCGAGCAACCGTTTTAGAAGGAAGTTATGGCAATGATAAAAACCACTACGGCTTAAGAAAGGTCAAGGCACGAAACTAAGCGACCGAAATTGCTTACATATTCTTCGGTATGATGACTGCCAATGCTGTCAAAATAGCAAAGCGAAAAATGGCAAATGCAGCTAAAGAGAAAACGCCTCCTCTCTGTCAACAGGTGGCTTTTGCCGCATAGACTTCTTTTTCTTTATCAATAATCAACCTTTACTTATTCATCCGCCATGAAAAGAACGGAAGACCTATTTGTGCATATAGATTATAACCAAAAAGAGAGATAGAAAGAGTGTTTTTTTCTGAATTATCAGAAATTCGTACCGGAATCAAAGGTGAACCGTTCAATGACGATTAATTTTTAGATTTGGAAAACCAAATTTAATTCTGATTTGATAAAAGTTGGTTTCTAATGAGCTATTTACATGGTAAACCCTATTTTAGTGAGCCTGCACCAGCTATATCTTAATTGACGGTTTATTGGTATTAGATGTTGAAGCAGACATAATAACGCCGAATTGTTTTGGTGAGGCTAACGGCTCTTTAAGTCTTCAAACAAGCAATGGAACGGAACCTTATAATTACCAGTGGCTTGATGGGACAATGGATAATTTCTTAGACGGATTATCTGAAGGACACTACTTTTATACGGTAACAGATGCCGTTGGGTGTAAAAGAGAAGATAGTATATTCGTTAATCAACCAGGTTCTTTAAGTTTACTAATTACAAATACAGGCGCGCCGATTGTTTGTGATGATAGTGGTGAATTAACCGCATCAGGAAATGGATGTAACTAGTAGTTGAAAACTGGTTCTTTGTCACTTTTGGTGAAAGTGGCTATCCAGAATCAGTGAGTACCACTTTTTTAAGGAGCTCAAAACTGGCACGACCATACATTTGCCGTTTTATATTTTTCAGTCGATTGACCTGTCCTTCCACTTGTCCATTGCTCCATTCGAGTGAGCAAGCATTGTAAACAGCGTCAAAATTTCGATTCAAATTTTGAGCAAATGATTTCAATACTTCTGTACCACTGACAATAGTATCTTTAATCCATGTTTCTAAATTTTCTGCTTTTCTGTTAACAATCATATTTCTGAAACGAAGTGCCAATTGATTCGCTAATTGGGCTTGTGGACAAGCCACAAATAACTGCTCCAAATATTCGATTTCCTTTTCCTTGAGCTTTTCTTTTTCACGAATTAGTAAATAACCGAGCCGTTTAGGTGAATATAGTTTCACCTCTAATGCCGGTAATTGTTCCGCCTTTTTTTCTTTTGGAAAATGCTTATTCATATAACGACGAATTGCAGCGGCATTTCCCTTAAAGCCTTTTTCCTGAAGGTCTTCCCATAATTGTTGAATGCTATATTCTCCTTTAGAAACAATCTTTTGAATATATCCATCAAATTTGGCAACGGTAGATTTACTAGTTTCACTTTTTGTTCTTTTAGGATATTTCTCAAAGTGAAAATATTTATTGACCGTCACTCTACTGATGTTCAATTGTTGAGCAATCGCTCTTCGAGAAAGCCCTTTATTTTGAAGGTCTTTTACTAATTTAAAGGTCTCTTCATATTGTAAAGTGGACTCCTTTTTTTCTGTACTGGGTAGTATTAATTGAAGATTTGTTTCCATTATTGCTTTCCGCTCTGATTGAATAACCGCTCTATTCTTTTCAGCAATACTTAAGGCTATTTCCTGATTTATTTTATTATGCTTGTACATCATTCGTTTTAGGGCATCCGTCATATTTTTTAATAAGTGCCAACGGTCTGCCACCTCAATGGCATCAGGTGCTCCATTCTTTGCTCCTATAGAATAAGCACTGGCTCTGTCACGACTAATAATTTCAACACCAGGGTGTTCCTTTAACCATTTTTCCAAAGTCTCCGCTTCTCGGTCTGGTAATAAATCAATTGGTTTATGCTCTTCTAAATCTACTAAAATAGTTCCATACACATGCCCTTTGCGAAATGCCCAATCATCAACTTCTAATACTTTTGGGGCTTTAAAACAGGGAGGCGCTATTTGATGTAAAATTTTTAAAATGGTAGAGGAGCTAACTTTGATGCCTAATCTTTTACATAAACAAGTTCCTTCATTCGCTCCCGTTCTTAAACCAATGGCTTCTAATTGAGCTTTTTGGCGATTGGTTCGGCGAGCATAGGAAGGTAATCCTTCAATTCTTTCAGTAAAAATCTTTTGTTGGCAATTTGTACTTTCACAAAAGAACTTGTGAACCTTCAAATTTAATGTTGTAGGAACACCCGCCCATGCGACATCAGATAATTGACGGATGTAATAACTATGTTGTTTACTACTCGAACATTTACACGCTGGACAAAGGTAAAAACCTGAATCAATACGCGTTGTGATTACGAGTTCATTATTATCGATTTTTAAGGCGATTAAATGAAGATTCTCAATATTGGGTAATAACTCTTGTGGTAACATCCGCAAAAGTAGTCAACATCTTATTTTAAGTTGCTTTCACCAAAAGTGACGAAGAACCTTTAATTTGTGCCAGTTATTTACAGTCTAATGGATGTGATTCTACGGTTTGTTTAACTTTAGATGTTCTTGAAAATACCACCTCTTTTTCTGACTCTTTCTGTCAAGGTAGCAGTTATCAATTTAATAATCAACAACTGACCGTCGGCGGAATTTATGCTGATACTTTGTTGGTATTTAATGGATGTGACAGTTTAATTGTATTAAACCTAATGGAACTACCCCTAGCAATTACTAATCTTTCTGATTCTTTTTGTGGTGGAAGTGATTAAGTAAGTGCCCCTAAATAATCGACACTTTTCGACAGGACTATTTTCCGTTTAAAAAACTTAAAAACGCCTTCAATAGAAGGACTATTAAAGGATTTTTTAAATTTCTTAAACAAAAGATATCCTCTGTCAAAAGTGTCGATTATTTAAGGTCACCTACTTACGATTTTAATGGCGTATTATTAAATGTACCTGGTATTTATCAAGATACCTTATCAAATACAAATGGTTGTGATAGCATTTTAGTTTTAGAATTAATGGAAGAATCCGCACCAATTACAAACGTAAACGATTCTTTTTGTGAAGGAGATACATTTGATTGGGATGGAATGCTTATCGCCCAAACGGGAGTCTATTTTGATACAGTTGTTAGTGTAAATGGATGTGATAGTATCTTGTCATTAACTTTATCAATGAATATAACACCAATTGTAAATTTAGAAGCTACTGGTAGTTTTTGCGAACAAGAAACCGTAGAAATATCGACGGAACAATTTGCATCATACCTTTGGTCAACTGGAGAAATCAACGCTTCCATTAGCGTAAATACTTCTGGTGATTATTCCGTTGAAGTAACTGATACCCAAGGTTGTCAGGGAATGGGAAGCATTACCATTGAAGAAGGAAGCATGGTCGATTTCTTTTATTCTGTTCAAGAACCAACTTGTTTTGATAGCGCAGATGGACAGATTCTTATTGATTTTGCTTTTGGAGGAATTCCTCCTTACCTTTATTCAATTGACGGGCAGTCTTTCCAATCAGCAAACATTTTTACAAATCTAACAGGCGGAACTTATTCTTTTTTAGTAGAAGATATTGATGGTTGTCTAAAAGGAACTGAAATTACGATTAATCAACCTTCAGAGATTTTTGTAGCATTAGGTGACGACGAGACGATTCGATTGGGCGAAGCAATTGAATTAAATGCCATAACGAATGCTTTTAACTCTGTTATTTCATGATCGCCATCAGATTTTCTATCCTGTGATACTTGTTTACAAACGACTGCTTCACCACCGCAATCATTAACCTATCAAGTCTCTATATCAGATGGCAATGGATGCACGGCAACAGAAGCAATTTCTATTTCGGTCAATCAGCAAACAGTTGTTTATGCACCCAATGTTTTTTCTCCAAATAACGATGGCATTAACGATTTTTTTACTGCCTATGCGGATGCCTCAATTGAGTCCATTACTTCAATGAAAATTTTTAACCGTTGGGGAGCTGTACTTTTTGAGACGTCGGATATTTCACCAAATGACCTAAATGCTGGGTGGAATGGTGAATTTAATGGAGAAGTACTCGATGCGGGAATTTATGTTTATTTTGTGGAGGTTTTGTGGGTTGATGGGATGAAAGAGATTTTGAAGGGGGACGTACTTCTGATTAAGTAGATGAAGATAAACATCCAATAAAAATGCCCTTCAATTTCACCAATCGAAGGGCATTTTTATGCTAAAATCAGAAATACCAACCGTTACCCAATCAGCCCTATTTCCCCATCTGCTTCTTCACATACTCCGTCAAAATCACAATATGCTGCCCCTCCACTTTTCCTTCAATCTGCCCTGCATTGTCATGAACCAAAGAAATTCGACGCACCGCAGTCCCACGTTTTGCGGTGAAGCCACCACCTTTTACATTCAAATCTTTAGTCAGTGTCACGGTATCGCCCACCTCTAAAATATTACCATTAGAATCCATGTGAACAATTGCTTCTTCGCCATCGGCAACTTCGGTAGATTTCGCCCATTCGAGCGTTTCTTCATCCAAATACAGCATATCTAAAAGGTCTTGCGTCCAACCTTCGCTGCGCATTCGGTGTAGCATTCGCCAAGCCAATACTTGCACAGCAGGCGTCTCACTCCACATACTTTCATTCAAACATCGCCAGTGATTGGGCTTGACTTGGTCGCTATTTTCAATTTGAGTTTGGCAGGTTTCGCAGATTAAAACATGTCCGCTGGCGTCGTCTTCTGGCGCACTTTCTACTTTGAAAACATGGAGATTTGCAGTAGCAGAACAAAGTTCACATTTTTCGTCGGTACGGGTATTGAGTTCTTTTTGTAAATTCATTTTTATAAGTTTTTGGCGAAGAACGGGGAAAATATTGGCATTTGGAAAGGCATTAAAGTTTTTCTATTTTGAACTACTTGAAATGTGAGTGGTTTTCTAAATATTGATTTATTTGTGATAAAAAAACAACATTTAAAAATATGAAATCTTTAAAAAATAAAACTGCCCTCATCACTGGAGGAACGAAAGGAATTGGCTACGGAATAGCGGAAGCAATGCTTAAAATGGGTATGAATGTCGCCATTACCAGCCGTAAAAAAGATGCTGCGGAGAAAGCAGCTAAAAAATTGAATAAAATTGGAAAAGGGAAAGCCATAGGCATTAAAGCAGATGTGGTGAGCCTGAAAGCACAAGAAAAAGCAGTTAAAAAAACGATTAAAGCATTCGGCGGAATTGATGCAGTGATTGCCAATGCAGGCGTTGGACATTTTGCACCCATCACGGAATTGACAGATGAGCAGTGGCATCAGACCATTGATGTTAATTTGACTGGCGTTTTCCATACGGTGAAAGTGTCATTGGATGCATTGAAAAAATCGGAAGGTTATTTGATTACAATTGCGAGTTTGGCCGGAACGAATTTCTTTGCGAAAGGTGCAGCGTACAATGCGAGTAAATTTGGATTGGTTGGTTTCACACAGGCAGTGATGTTGGATTTGCGGCAAGACAATGTGAAGGTAACGACGATTATGCCAGGGTCAGTTGCAACGCATTTTAACAACCATGTGCCAAATGAAAAAGATGCGTGGAAAATTCAACCGGAAGATATTGGGCAAATGGTCGTTGATTTGTTGCAAATAGATGGACGGACCTTGCCGAGTAAAATTGAAGTAAGACCGAGTAAGCCGCCGACGAAGTAATTTTTAGTTGAGGACTAAATCATGGTGATTTTTAAAATCACCATGATTTGAACTTAGTAATTGCTCTGTGAGCTCGTATCTATGTGTTGAAAAATTTGCGCCATGAACTCAAATTTAGATAAGTTCTATTTTTAAATTCAAAAAAATCCATCAATTTTGCTCTATGAAAAATAAACTAAGCATCCACCACCACTACTGCGGCCCATCTGAATCCGGTAACGGCGGCTATTCTGCGGGCATCTTCGCAAAACAGCTTGATTTTCCTGCGGAGATAACGCTGAGAATTCCACCGCCATTAGATGAAGAACTAACCATCATTCGAGAAGACGAGAAAGCGTTATTGATGTATGGTGAAAAACTGGTTGCGGAAGCCAAAGCCAAAG
>JBLHWU010000070.1:0-26919 GCA_047629355.1 Saprospiraceae bacterium
AGAATTCAAAAAATCGTTGCATAGCCTTCGTTACGGAACTATTTTTTGTGTTTTTTTAAAGGGAAAAGGACAAGCATAATGGCCCAAGTTATTGAATCGTTTTTACTAAGTGATGAATGATGAATTATAAATGTGGAATTCATCATTTATAATTCATCGTTCATCATTTGAATATTTATATTGCTTCTCGCTTCTGAGAATCCAAATAGCTTTCATTCACCATTTGGAAAATAGCTTTTAGGCTATTCATATTTTTATCTTCCAATTCCATTTTGAAATCAGCGCCACTATTTTTCATTTTGACTTCTAAATGGTCAAAATGGATATTTTCCAAGTCTTTTGAAAAACCACGAACGGCTTCAAAGTCAAAATACGCACCCATTGTATTCTCATTCAATAAATTGACCATGTCACCCATTGCTCTCTCAGATTTGCTCAATTTTCCTTCCTTTAATTTTGACAATAATGCCTCGTCTGAACTAATAAACATCATGCCATTTTTAACCAACATATTTCCAAGTCCTTTTCCTCTTGAAAACGACATACCCGGCATTCCAACAGTCATTACCTTATAAACGTCGTCCTCTAATTCTTGCAGTATATTGTTTTCTACGGCCAAATTAATGAAGGTATTCAATTTCTTCTCATCTTTAACATTAGAAGCAAAGAGCGTATTAGAGTTGCCTTTCTCCCCGTCACTCATACCTGCCATTAACAAGTCACCGCCGAACGTTTCGATAACATCTGACATTGTTAAGCCATATTCTTTCAATAAAAAGTCAATATAACCTTTTGCTTGTGGTCGTTCGCTCAAAAACTGGTCGATACCTTTAAAGTCAATCGCTCCAGAGGTTGCAAAAACTAAATTTTCAGCAGGCAGATAGTCGCTAAAGTCAGTTGTTACCTCCTCTTTAAAAAATTTGCCAATGAAGTTTTTACCCAAATCGTTATTCATTAAAAAGTCAGAATGCCCAACAATTTGTCCATTTTCAAAATCAAAAGTAGAGTTGATGAAATTGTCTTTCAAGGCATCCGCTGGCACCTGAATCATTGATAAAACTAAGCCCGCTTGTGGATTTTGCGCCAAAGGATTGGTCGTAAACCAGCTGGAAAAATCGTGGTTGTTTGAAAATGCTTTTTGCATTTCATTGTTGTTCGCAACGCTTGTTTCTTCTGTTGTATTGAAAAACTGATTTAAATTGCTACTCAAATCGGTCGAACGGGTGCTACCACCACCAATAATTGCAACTTCGTCATTCCAAGCGGTGATGCTATTCTGCGCTCTTGTCGTTTTAGAATAATTCGCATCTTTTTCAACAATCAAACCTGCATCCGTTAGTAGCGCAGAAAATGCGCTCGCATCTTTTAGATTCAAGACCATCCCTGAGAAGATATTCTCTGGATTGTTTGGGTCGATATTGCTAAAGAAGTAGGCTTTTTTACTCAAATCAACACCCGAAGCTGCAGGGTCTTGTAAAATCTTAGCAATTGCTTTTTGACCATCATTTTCTACTTCAGCAATAATTTTTTTATAAAACGCCATCTCTTTGACCGCTTCAAAATCAGCTTTTTTCATTAATCGTTGAATATTAATGACTGATACACTTGATACATCAGCTGGAATGCTATTAATCGCTGCATCTGTAGAGGAAACGTCGTCGTTTTTACAAGCGACAAAAAATAGGGAGGAAATGGCAAATAGGAACAATAACTTTTTCATATAAATTTTTATAGTTTGTGATTTTTTTTTAATAACGCAACAAACATATTACTATAGTATAGAGAAGTCAATTTTCGATGATTAACAACGTTGAAAATTCGACTGAAATGGATATTTGGATATTTAGACCTTTGGAAATTTAGGTAGGTAAGGAATGAGCTTCGAAATTTCGAAACCTCCAAATGTCCCCCCAAAAAAGATAGGGTGCAATTTTACAATTACACCCTATCTTTACCAATTTTGATTAGTTCTTTAAGCGATGCTTAGAACATTTCAACGCCACCGAAGTGAAAATCACCTTCGATTTTTGCATTTTCGTCAGAATCTGAACCATGCACAGCATTTTCGCCGATGCTGGTTGCAAATCGTGCACGAATAGTTCCTTCTGCTGCATCTTCTGGATTAGTCGCACCAATCAATTTACGGAAATCTTCAACTGCGTTGTCTTTTTCCAAAATTGCAGAAACGATAGCGCCAGAAGACATGAACCCTACCAATTCACCATAGAACGGACGTTCTTTGTGTACTTCGTAAAATTCGCCAGCTTTCTCGCCAGATAATTTCGTTAGTTTCATAGCTACGATTCGGAATCCTGCGCCACAAATTTGTTCTAAAATCGCACCGATGTGTCCAGCTTTCACTGCATCGGGTTTAATCATTGTAAAGGTTCTGTTACCTGCCATGATTTGTATAGGTTAAGAATTGGTCATTGACACATTTGCTATAATTTTTTTATAAAAAATGGTAATTTTCCAATTTATTAAAAAATTTCAATTTAAAAATGGGCGCAAAAGTAGTATTTCGCAAGGAATCTTTACAATGATGTTTGTTAATTTTTGGATTAATTCCCAAATTTTTTCAAATTCGCACCCGATTTGGAAGTAAGTAGCTTCATTTTTTACCCGTTGTCAAGGGGAAAGGTAATAAAAATGGGCTTTTACTGAATTAAATATCACGAAACTCACTATCCATGGAAGACATTGAAGTATTAAAAAAATTATTAAAATCTCCACAAGACATCGTAATCACGTCTCATCGTAACCCTGATGGTGACGCAATTGGGTCGAGCTTGGGTTTGTTTCATTATTTGAATCAATCCATGCACTCGATTAAAATTATTGTGCCTTCGGAGTTTCCTGCCTTTTTGTCGTGGATGCCGGCGGTACATGATATTATGATTCATGACATTGAACCAGATGAGGCGAATGCGGTTTTAGAGAAGGCGGATATTGTTTTCTGCTTAGATTTTAATTCTTTAGATAGGATTGATAAAATGGGGGAGGTTATCGGTGGTTTGACTTGTACGAAAGTGATGATTGACCATCATTTGTATCCAGAACCTTTCGCAGATTTTGTATTGTCCGATACGACCGCGAGTTCGACTTGTGAGCTGGTTTTCGACTTTATTTCGATGCTGGGTCACAAAGGAAAAATTGATTTGGATGTGGGCGAGTGCTTATATACCGGCATTTTGACAGATACGGGCTCTTTCAAATATGCCACTTCTGCCAAATTGTTTCGCATAGCAGGGAATCTATTGGAGATAGGCGTTGATGATATAAAAATCCAAGATTTGGTATTTAATAGCCTGACTGAAAAACATTTGCGCATCATGGGACATGTGTTTAACAACCGTTTTGAGTTGTTTCCAGAATTCCATACAGGCATTATTATGTTGTCAAAACAGGATTACGAATATTTTGATATCAAACGGGGCGAGACGGAAGGTTTGGTCAATATGATGTTGAAAATTAAAGGACTGAAAGTGGCGATTTTCGTTCATGAGCAACCGACGATTACCAAAATTTCCTTGCGTTCCAAAGGTGACTTTTCCGTTCAAGAAATTGCGCAAAAGCACTTTAAAGGAGGCGGACATCGCAATGCTTCGGGTGGCTATTCCTATATTGGATTGCGCCCAACTGTTAAAAAGATAATCGGTATTTTACCAGAATATAAAGAAGCACTTGACAAAGCGGGAACATTCTAAAAAGGTGCATGATGGACGGCTCACGGCTCACGGTGTGGCGTCTTTAATTCATAGCATTTTTTTTAAAATGTTGTAAACTTCGTGAGCCGTGCGCCGATAATCGTGCGCCGTTTTATTTTTGTAAACAAGTGATAATGAGGTCATTATAAAATGACAAATTTCACCCAAATTTATTTAGCACATGAAGTATTCATGGTTTTTTGCCATCATTGGTGGTTTATTTTTTGCCTCTTGTGGAGGAGATAGCGGAACGACAGATAGCGGATTTCGCTATGAGTTCCACGATAAAAAAGAAGGAGCGACTCCGCAAGTTGGGGAGTATGCGTATTTCCACGTTTACATGAAGAATCCTAAAACTGGAGAGATGACCGTTGATACTCGGAAAAATCCAGTAGTGCCATCAGTAGCGATTCCAGACGAAGCGAGCCGTTTGAAAGGTCAGCAAGCAGTACCAGTATACGATGTATTGCCAATGATGTCGATTGGAGACAGTTTGTCTGTTTATCAGTCATTAGATTCTATTCCACGAAAACCACCAGGGTTTGAGGACGAAAAAGAATTGGCTTACCAAGTTGTTTTGATGGATATCAAATCTGCGGAAGCTTATAAAGAAGACCAATCTGTAGTTCAGAAAGAAATGCAAGAAGCACAAGCTGCTTTGGCAACGGTATCTGCGGAAGTCGGTGCGAAGGTACAAGAGACCGCTAAAGATTATATGGCTGGAAAATTGAATGACCAAATCAAGACCACAGAATCTGGTTTGAAATATTTGATTCATGAAGAAGGTACAGGTCCAGTAGCAAAAACTGGCGAGCCGGTTACTGCTGAATACTTTGGTGCGTTGACGAACGGAACTCGTTTTGATGATTCTTTTGGTCGAGTACAACCCTTTACTTTTCCAGTTGGACAAGGTCGAGTAATTCCAGGTTGGGATGAAGGTTTTGGTATGTTGAAAGAAGGAACGAAGGCGACTTTGTTTATTCCTGCAGCATTGGGTTATGGCGCATCTGGTTCTGGACAAGCGATTCCACCAAACTCTGAATTGATTTTTTACGTAGAAGTGGAGAAAGTAGGAAACTAAACTTCCTGAATGTTTAATGGTTAGGGTTTAGTGATTAATGGCGCGCATTTTATTGGGTGCTGTTTTTAGGTCAAACCTTAAATAATTAGGGCTTAATTTTTCAATTAAGCCCTAATTTGTTTTATTGACTCTTAATACATTGTAAACCAAGTTTTATTGTATTTTTACAAGGGGATTTTAAGGGGCAGAAACGGTTTGCTAAAACCGCTTCTGCCCCTTAAAAATCGCACTCGCATTGCCGCAGGCAATGCGCACTGTATGTCTTGAAGCTCGAAAATCTTGCGATTTTCTCGCTTCTAAAATTTCATAGAATTGATTCGCGTTAATATAGGTTTGGTGATTTTTTAGCAATAACCGTTAATCCTAATAATTAACCATTCAACCTTTTTTTTTTATCAAAACACATTCACCATGACAAGTGACCAATTAAAAGATTTGCACGTACGTTTGACTTCCTTAAAGCGGTATCTTTGACGTCGATAATCGATTAAATCAGATAGAAGAACAAGAGCAAAAATCGCTCAATCCCAACTTTTGGGATGACCAGCAAAAGGCGGAAGCGCTGATGAAGACGCTAAGTAACCACAAGTCTGCCGTTGCTACTTATACTAAAGTAGAAACAGCAATTGAAGATGCGGAGATACTTTTGGAATTTCAAAAAGAAGGCGAAGCAACCGAAGAAGAGGTTGAAAATAAGCACCAAGAAATCCTGAAAAAAATGGATGAATTGGAGTTCCGTTCGACGCTCAGTGCGCCTGAAGATGAATTCAATGCCATTCTCGAAATCAACTCTGGAGCAGGTGGTACGGAAGCGAATGACTGGACGTACATGCTCTTTCGGATGTATCGAATGTGGGCAGAAAAAAGTGGTTTTAAAGTTTCTTTGCTTAGCCAAACGGATGGTGATGTTGCTGGTATAAAATCAGTTTCTGTTGAAATTCAAGGCGATTATGCCTTTGGTTTATTGAAAGGAGAAAACGGCGTGCATCGCTTGGTGCGCGTGAGTCCTTTTAATTCACAAGGCAAACGAATGACGACATTTTCTTCCGTGTTTGTTCATCCAATGGTGGACGACCGCATCGAAATTGAAATCAATCCTGCCGACATCGAATGGGACACGTTTCGAGCGAGTGGGGCAGGAGGGCAGCACGTCAACAAGACCGAATCTGCGGTGCGGGTGCGGCACTTACCGACGGGCATTACCGCTGAATGTCAGGAAGAACGTTCGCAGCATTTGAATCGAGATAAGGCATTACAAATGTTAAAATCTCGGCTATATCAAAAGGAGCTGGAGAAGCAATTGGCAGAGAAAGACGAAATTGAAGCCGGTAAAATGAAAAACGAGTGGGGTTCTCAAATTCGCAGCTATGTCCTTGATGACCGCCGCGTGAAAGACCACCGCACGAATCATCAAACCAGTCAGACGGATGCCGTTTTGGATGGAGATTTGGATGATTTTTTAAAGGCATTTTTGATGCACCATGAGAAATAATTTATTGCTGAATGGCTAAATGGTTTCCTTGTTCGGCTTACGACATTTTAAAAGAAACTATTGCTGGAATAAAGCGTTTTTAAAGGTGCTTGGAATTTTGATTTCAAGCACCTTTTGTATTAGATTTGTTACCCAGTTAACCCTTCTTGTCTGAGTAATAAGGCTATTAAACTTAAAAAATGAAGCAACTAATTTTTATCTGCGCCTTATTCTTATTACCACTTTTTGCGAAAGCTCAAATCGGTTTGCATACTGGTGAAGAATTGATGTTAATTCCAGATTTAACCTTTCAGCCTATTCCTAAAATTGATTATTCTTTTTCAAAAAAGGAAGAAACAGCTATCCATAACTTAGAACCAACCTGGTCATTTTCAGAATCGAATGTTTATGATAATCACTTTGGATTTTTCTGTAAAGTAGAAGTGAAATTAGATAAAGTAGCGAAAGTACCGATGCGGTTTCGCTTAGGCAGTATTGATTATGTAAATGGCTTAGAAGGAAAGTAACTCGGGTTTTTAACCCGAGAAGCAGTCTATCGGATTTCCAATCTAAACCAGTCAAAAATAAGAAGTAGCTCGGATTTTTAATCCGAGCTACTTCATTATTTTAGATCAAATAAATTATCCACACCCAAAGTTCGAGCCGTTGTAAAACCCTCCGCATATTCCACACCCAAAGGTCTTCCAAAAACGCGACCAGATGCTCGAATATATTCAAAAAAGACTTCTCCAGAAATCGGCGTCTGCGGTTCATTCTCATAACCCGCTACTTTTGGATTAAAAAACTGAGAACTAAATGCTTGCATACATTCAAATTTCTTAGCCATAAACCCAGTAATATCAACCGCAAAATCAGGCTCTAATCGCTTGTCCTGAATATAGTGATACAAAGCTTTTGGTCGCCAATGTTCCTGCGGATTGCCGTCAGCATCTTGCGTTTCAATCCGTTTCAGACCGCTGTAAAAGCAAGCGTCGGTACACAATTTAGCAGCACGACCGTGGTCGGGATGCCGGTCATCAATCGCATTAGCCAAGACAATTTCTGGTTGGTATTTTCGAATGACGGCGATAATTTTCAATAGCGTTTCTTGTGTGTATTCAAAAAAACCATCTGCCATTCTCAGGTTTTCTCGAAAAGAGATGCCCATAATTTTTGCAGAATCAGCGGCTTCTTTATCACGAATGTCGGCACTTCCACGACTACCTAATTCGCCGCGTGTCAGGTCTAATATACCAGCAGTTTTGCCGAGTGTCAGGTGTTTTAAAATGGTGCCGCAGCAACTTAATTCAACATCATCAGGGTGAACGCCAATGGCGAGAAGGTCTATTTTCATAATAATTAAAGGTGTATTGACAATATCATTCGTCAAATGATGAATAATTGAAAATAGAGTTATGTATTTATCTAGTAATCATATAAATACAAATCTATCTTATTGTAAATTTATCGTTCATCATTTATAATTCATTATTTGGCGAAGACATTGTATTGAGATAGTGATATTTAAGTAACAGGTACTAATTAAGTAATCAGGAACTTATTCTTTCATCGTTCCTAAATTAATCACTACTGCTTTGATTCATAAATAGTTGACCGTTATTTTGAAATATCAGGAGGGAGAAAATTGTAAATTTCGGACCTCCAATAAAAAATAGTACGCGTTGCCTGCGGCAACGCAGGTAAGGTTTTGAGGGATAAAACGGTTTTGCAAAACCGTTTTATCCCTCAAACTCCCTTTTTTAAAACATCATTATAATTTTCAGTTATTTATGAGGCGAAGCACTACGTGTGACTCAACCCATAATAGCAAAGATAAAAATTTAATGTTCAAAGGTTTTTTTTTCTGAAAATAAGTTGATGTCATCAAGTCTATTTTTTGAAAAATAGTATCTTGGCGATTATTTTTTTAGTAAAAATGACCACATGTTTAAAAAATAGATAAATTATTGAATTAAAAACCGTTGAGGCTGGATTTCTCGTTTTATACAGAAAGGGAGGCAGCAGCAGCGAATTTTTAGTTCAAATAGCATTACTTAAAAAGAGTCAGGTAAAACCATAAGCAATGGAACAAACAAAGAAAAAGATAGTCGTGCTCACAGGCGCAGGAATTAGTGCAGAAAGTGGCATTAGTACTTTTCGCGATGCTGATGGGTTGTGGGAAGGATTCGATGTTCGAGAAGTAGCGTCGCCTGATGGTTGGCATAAAAACCGGGAATTGGTGCTTAAATTTTACAATGACCGTCGGAGACAGTTGAAATCTGTGAAACCCAATATTGCGCATCATGCCTTGGTGGATTTAGAAAAAGATTTTGAGGTGGTGGTCATTACGCAAAATGTCGATGATTTGCACGAACGTGCGGGAAGTTCTCAAATAATTCATTTGCATGGGGAGTTGAAAAAGGTGCGGAGTACACTGGATGAACGGCTTGTTTATGATTGGGAAGAGGATTGTAATATTGGTGACCGCTGTGAAAAAAATGCGCAGTTGCGACCACATATTGTTTGGTTTGGGGAAATGGTGCCGATGTTGGAAGTTGCCCAAGCTGCCATAATGATGGCGGATATTGTGATAATTGTTGGGACGTCGATGCAGGTTTATCCGGCGGCAGGCTTGGTGAGCTATGCACCGAAAGGGACGAAAGTTTACTTTGTTGACCCGAATCCGACGATTAATCACGAGTTGGATTTGCAGGATAATTTGGAAATTATTGGGGAGAAAGGAAGTGTTGGAGTGCCGTTGGTGGTGGAGCGGATTCTGGCTTAAAAATGATGAATGATGAATCGCAAATTAGGGTAAATTCATCATTCATCATTCAAAAAAATTCCTTCAATTGCCTTCCAAGTTCCTGATTATCAAAATGATTTTCAATAAAATTTCGAGCATTTTTTCCAATTTGATTTAACTCATTTTGATTCAAAAAGCAGTGCTTAATTTCTTTTAAAAAGGTAGCTTTAGTATCCGCAATTAAAATCTCTTTCCGATGTTCGGCATCAATGCCTTCCATACCCAAATTAGTCGTAATAATCACCCGATTCAAGGCCATTCCTTCCAAAATTTTCACCCGAATACCACTGCCTGAGAAAAGCGGAACAACCATAATTGGATGTTGTCGAATAAAATCAATCGCACTATCCACTTCGCCTTCAATCACCACATTTTGATGCATTTGCTGTAGTAACCAATCGGGAGCATGACGCCCTGCAATGTGAAATTTTGCTGTCGGAAATTGCGCAATAACCGCTGGCCAAACCTCCTCCAAAAACCACTGAACGCCCTGCTGATTCGGCATCCAATCCAACGACCCAATGAAGGAAAAAGTTAGCTTTTTTTTTGTTAAAGTCGGCGTTGATTCATACGTTTTTAAATCAATGCCAACTGGAATCGAAATGCCCTCACCTTGAAAGCCTAATTTTTGAAAATACGCCAAATCTTTTTCCGTAATGGCAACCAATTTATCATAATGTTTCAGTTGATCAATTTCAAATTTTTTAAAGGGGGTTAATTGCGATTGCAAATACCATTTTTTAGGCAAAAAATTAGTCGTTTCAATTTGTCGTTCCCAAATTTCAAACTCCACATTGTGCGACCGCATCGCTATTTTTGCTTTGGAATGCTGTCGAATAACTGGAATATATGGCGCCAATTGCACTGATTCCAGTTGCACAATATCAAAATCTCCATCTTTTAAAACAGCCGCTAATTTTGCTGAAAATGTTTCTGTAACAAAACGCGAAAGGATAAAAGACTCCTTAGAAAACAAATTTTTAAATGCGCCCCAAGGGGTAATCCGATTGTCTACATTAACGGTATGAATTTTTTTATAACCATTAAGATTAACGGGCAAAGTGGTTAAATTCAAGTAGTGCTTCGTAGTATTCATTGCTAATAATTCGACCTCGCAACCGTTGTCAATCAACGATTTAGCGATATAGCTGACGGCAATAGAATAACCATCTTTTAAGGGGTAAGGAAAATGTTTGCTGAGTTGAAGAATCTTCATTTTTATGGGTTGATTAGTTATTCTTTACACGTTCCTTAGTCATTTAAGAAACGACATTTCTCGGTTTGTTGTCTAAAAATGCTCGAATATTATCTCCACTTTCTGCAATCAACCGTCGCCGCGATTGCTGACTCATCCAAGCATTGTGTGGCGTTATCAAACAGTTTTTTGTGCCAATTAAAATATTACCTTCATGCGGAGGTTCAGCCGATAAAACATCCAATGCTGCGCCCGTAATGATTCCGTTTTCCAAAGCAATTTTTAAATCATTTTCAACAATGAGTCCACCGCGTCCCGTGTTGATTAAGAAGGCGGTTTTTTTCATTTCTGATAAAATATTTTGATTGATAAATCCTTCACTTTCCGCAGTTAAAGGTGCATGTAAGGTTAAAAAATCGCTATTTTTTACTAAAGTATCAATATCTACTAATTCCACATTCAGCGGACTTCCTTTAGAAACATTTTGCCGGTAAGCAATCACTTTCATCTCAAATACCAAAGCGATTTCCGCTACCTTTTGACCAATTTTTCCTAAACCAAAAATACCCAATGTTTTGCCTTTTAATTCTTGAATCGGATTTAAAAAATAACACCAATCAACATGATTTTCCCATTGTCCACTTTGCACGCTGGTATCGTGTTTTTGAACTTGATTGGTAAAGTTTAAAATATAAGAAAATACCTGTTGCGCTACTGCCGATGTAGAATATCCGCTAACATTGCACACCGTCACATCATGTTTTTTAGCGGCTTTGACATCAATGACATTATAGCCTGTCGATAGGGTAGCGATGAGTTTTAGTTGAGGCAATTGCGCAAAGATATCCTCATTAAAAACCGCTTTATTGGTTAGAATGATTTCAGCATTTTGACAACGTTCTAATAATTTATCAGCAGGTGTTCGGTCGTAAATTTTTACTAAGCCGAGTGCTTCGATAGGTTGCCAATCTAAATCTCCGGGATTGGTGGTATGGGCGTCTAAAACAACGATATTGGGCATGATTGATTATTTTTGTAGCATTGATTTAAGTAGATGTTTAGTAATGAATCCCGTGTGTAAATGTAGTGGCGCACCCTTATGGTCGCCCAATGTCGCTTTTGTGCAATACGCTGGGCGACCACGAGGGTGCGCCCCTACATTTAAAAAGCTGCAAGCTACAAAATCCCTTCAAATTATTTATTTACTTACATTTGCGGCATGGATGGAATCGAAGCATTTTTAAAGCAGAAATTAGCCGCAAGGGAAGCAAAAAATTACCTACGGACTTTACCGAAAGTTGATTTTTTGAATCCAGAAAATTCCTTGCTGGATTTTAGTTCAAACGACTATCTTGGATTGGCAAGAAGCGAAGATTTTAAAACGAAAATTGCAAAAGAATGTGAGCAATTACAAGCATCTGTTGGCGCAACGGGTTCTCGCTTGATTTCTGGAAATACGCAGTATTGTGAAGATGTGGAAGAGTACATTGCTGAATTCCATCAAGCCGAAGCAGCCCTTATCTTTAATTCAGGTTACAACGCGAATGTTGGAATTTGCTCCTGTATTGCCAGCCCAACCGACACCATTTTTTATGATGAATTATGTCATGCTTCCATTCGCGACGGATTGCGTTTGAGTCGTGCTAAAACTATTGCTTTTCGGCACAACGATTTGACTGATTTGGCAAAAAAGATGGACGGAATTGACGGTAATATTTTTATCGTCGTTGAAAGCGTTTATTCGATGGATGGAGATGTTGCGCCTTTGGAAGATTTGGTAGCAATGACTCGTGGGAATTCGAAAATTGCACTGCTTGTAGACGAGGCACACAGTATTGGTATCTTTGGAAAAAACGGCGGAGGTCTAGTGCAAGCATTTGGTTTAGAAAAGGACGTTTTTGCGCGAATTATCACTTATGGAAAAGCACCGGGTGTTCATGGTGCAGCGGTGATTGGCCCTGCATTTTTAAAGGAGTATTTGATAAACTATGCCAGCTCGTTTATTTACACAACCGCTTTGCCGATACCTGCTTTGGTTGGTATAAAATTGAGTTATGAAATGATGATAGCAAATAATTTTCAACAACAATTGCATCATAAAATTGACTTGTTCTTAAATAATTTAAAACCAATCGCAAAACAGCATTTTGTTGAAAGTTGCAGCCCAATTCAGAGTTTGGTAATTACAGGAAATGCTAAGATAAAAGCGATTGCTCAACAATTGAACAATGCAGGTTTTGGCGTCAAAGCTATTTTATTTCCAACTGTTTCAAAAGGGGAAGAACGCATTCGAATTTCTTTGCATGTTTTTAATGGAGACGCCGAAATTATTCGCTTGGCACAGTTGATAAATCAGTTAGTTTAAAATGTAAATCTGTCTTCTGTTCTACATTACAATTTAAAAAACGGCTGAACTATGTCTGGAATTTGTAGTTTCAGGTCTAATTAACTAGTTTCCGCAAATTCCATAAGTTTTTTCACAAAATGAATCCGTCAAGATAAATTTATTTTCAAAATAGGAACGTATTTCTCTCAGGTTCCTTAGTACTTTTTATTTTGATAAATTCTCTATCCTTATTCCTGTACTATTATGAAGTTAAAATCTTTTACTTTTTTATCGCTTTTTATTTTGTCAAATCTTAGCCTGATGGCGCAAAATAATTATGAAGTTCTATTGCACACTGGCAAGCAAGAATTTGCTGAAAATGCCCGTGATTATGCTGAAACTGCCACTATTTCTGCGCAAGAAACCATTGACGGGCAGTATTATCGATTGCTTCAATTTTATCAATTGCCGACACAAGCAGGGTTTGATGTCTTAGAAAATGCAGGCATTGAATTATTGGAATACATTCCGAATAAGACTTATCTGGCGTCGATTCCATCTAGCTTTGATTTAGAAAAATTAGTGGATTTAAACGTTCGAAGTATCGTTGAACTCAATGCTGATTTGAAATTGCACGATGGCTTGAAAAGGGATGTCTTTCCAAATTGGGCAACCCACCGAAATCAAGTCGAGGTGCTGATAAAATACCACAAAAATCTACGACACGATGATATTTTGGCGTATTGTGCTTCCGATAACATTCAGGTTTTATTGGAAAATGGCTTTAATAATTTCCTTCGCGCTTCGATTGCCCAAGATGAAATTACAGCAATTGCAGCACTTCCTTACGTTGCCTTTTTGGAATTGCGACCTGCGCCAGACGTAAAAGATGATACAGAAGGTCGGTCATTGCACCGGGCCAATGCGATTGATACCAATTTTCCATCAGGAAGAAGTTATACGGGGGAAGGCATTGCGGTTTTGACGCGAGATGATGGGGCTGTTGGTCCACATATTGATTTTACAGGACGTATTTTTCAAGACGAATCGAATGGCTTTGGCGGTGATCACGGTGATGGTGTTTCCGGTATTTTTGCAGGAGCAGGAAATCTTGACCCACGAAACCGAGGCATGGCGGCAGGTGCTGATTTGTATGTCATTAATTATGAATCAAGTTTCTTAGACAATACGATGGATTTGTTTTTTAACAATGATGTTATCGTGACCAATTCTTCCTACAGTAATGGTTGCAATGCTGGTTATAGCGAGATTACAGAAACGGTTGACCAACAGGTTTTCGATAACCCAACTTTACTACACGTTTTTTCAGCGGGTAACTCTAATGGTTCCGATTGTGACTACGGCGCAGGCGACCAATGGGGAAATATCACAGGTGGTCACAAGCAAGGAAAAAACGTCATCGCAACTGCTAACCTCAACAACAACGCTACTTTAGCCAATAGCAGTAGTCGAGGTCCAGCGCACGATGGTCGTATTAAACCAGATATTGCGGCAAACGGTGCCAACCATATTTCTACGGATCCTGACAATACGTATGCACCATTTGGTGGGACTTCCGGAGCAGCTCCAGGTATCGCTGGGATTACGGCGATGTTGCACCATACTTATGCAGAATTGAATGGCGGTGAAACGGCAAATTCAGCTTTATTAAAAGCCATTTTGTTGAATACCGCAAATGATTTAGGTACAATTGGACCTGATTACCGATTCGGTTGGGGACATGTAAATGCTTACCGTGCTGCCTTGACTTTAGAGGACAATCGCTATTCCAATCACACCATTGAAATGGGAACGCCAAATACGCATACCGTTGATATTCCTGAAGGTGTAGCACAAGCGCGCGTGATGGTTTATTGGGCAGACCAAGCTGGTACGGTGATGACGACGAAAGCATTGGTGAATGATTTGAACATTAGCTTATCTGGTATTGATGGTTCTGTAAATATGCCTTGGATACTTGACCCGACGCCAAATCCGACAACTTTGGCTTTGCCAGCAACGACGGGCGTAGATGATTTAAATAATGTAGAACAAGTCGCTTTGGAATTTCCAGAAGCAGGTGCCTATACGTTGACTGTTGATGGTTTTGAATTGCCATTTGGTGCGCATGACTATTACTTGATTTGGGAATTTAGAATGGAGAACGAAATTACCGTTATTTATCCAATTGGTGGGGAGAAATTAGTGCCTGGCGAAACGGAGCGAATTCACTGGGATACAGAAGGAACCATCGGTACATTTGATTTAGAATACTCAGTAGATAATGGCGTATCTTGGACGGCTATCAATACCATTGGTGGCGACGAACGTATGTACAATTGGGTCGTGCCAACTGAACTGACTGCTGATGCAAAAGTGCGGGTTCGTCGGGGCATGTTGGCTTCGGATGATAGCGATGTAATTTTTTCAATTGCGTCAATGCCTTCCGATTTGGAAGCGATTCAAGTATGTCCTGATTACATAAGATTGACTTGGGCGGCTGTTCCAGATGCGACCAACTATGATGTTTATATTTTAGGTGAAAAATATATGGAAATTGTGGCAAATGCAACAGCCGTTATTGCAGACATTCCAATCACAGACCCATTCGCGCAATATTGGGTGGCGGTTAGCGCAAATTTTGATAATGGTGCAAAAAGTCGTAGAACGAATGCAGTACAGGTTGGTGGAGAATTGACCTCTTGTAATCAAGAAAATGATTTGCGGTTGACTGCAATCGTTTCACCTATGGGCGGAGGAGGACTGGTTTGTGCGGATGATTTTAGCGGAAATGTGCAAGTAACTTTTGTAAATAATGGTTTATTGGCTCAAGATAACATTTCGCTTGGTTATCAATTTAATGATAATCCAGTAGTCGTAGAGGCCTTGATGGGAACGGTTGAACCTGGTGAATTGGTCCAATTTGATTTCCAAACTCCATTCATGTTTACAGATGCTGGGGCGTATGCGCTCAAAACTTGGGTATCTACGCCAGGAGAGACTTCGCCTTTAGATGACACTTTGCAAGTCAATATTCCTGTATTTATCGGCGGTGGCGCAGAACCAGAAGTAGTGGAAGATTTTCAAGGTCCAGACTTTCCTAAGTTGTTTTGGGAAATCGGCAATCCAGATGAAGGAATAACTTGGCAGAAGAACTCTGTTACTGGCATCACAGGCAATTTGACTGAGGTGGTTTACATGAATTTTTACGGCTATCCTGCTACGGAGGAACTTGATTATTTTGTTCTCGAACCACTTGGTTTTACCAATTCGGGTAGTGATTTAAAATTAACATTCGACATAGCTTACACTTATTATCAAGCAGGTTTTGAAGACGGATTGCGCATCGAATTGTCAACAGATTGCGGCGAAACATGGGATAATACACTTTATGAAAAGGATGCGATTGAACTGGCGACCGTTCCTGCTCAATTAGGCACTTTTACTCCGGCTTCTGCTGACGAATGGCGTACAGATTCAGTAGATTTGAGCCCATATATTGGCATGGATAAAATTCGAATTCGTTTTGTTGCGGTCAATGATTATGGTAATAATCTATACATTGATAATATAAATGTAGCAGAAGGTGCAATCGTTGCACCAATTGCTAATTTTGAATTTTCTCCAACTTTACTTTGTCGAAATCAACCAGTTACGTTTACCAGTACCTCTGATTTTGCTTCGACTTATACTTGGAGTTTTGGCAGTGGAGCAATTCCGTTAAATGCAACGGGCGAAGGCCCTTACGAAGTAAATTATCCATTGCAAGGTGGCGACAAAATGATTCAATTAATTGTCAACAATGCAGCGGGTGCAGATACGATGACCACGCAAGTTTTTGTGGATGCGATTCCAACGGGTAATTTTGATTCGGAAGTAGGGAATGATGGCGAAGTCAACTTTATTTCAACGGCTAATAATGCCAACTTAATTGCTTGGGATTTTGGCAACGGACAAGTAAGTGCTGACCAAAATCCAATGACGCAATACGCTGAACCAGGGACTTATGAAGTTACTTTAACCTTGACCAACGACTGTGGTGACCGCGTAATTACTGAAGAAGTGGTCGTAATGACAACTTCTGCGACAGAGGTGTTAAACAACATGAATTTGCGGATTTTCCCGAATCCAAGCAATGGTCAATTTGCTTTGTTAATTGAAAACGCGAATGCCAATCAACTGACGTTGGAATTAAGTGATTTACGAGGTTCCTTGATTCAAACCGTTGAATTAAATAACCTTTCGGGAACAATTCAACACGATTTCAACAACCAAGAACTGACCTCAGGCGTTTACTTTTTGAAAATAAAAGAGGATAATAAATCAGTGGTTACAAAAGTTATCATTGAATAAGAAATAGTTTTAAAACTGGATTTTTTTCAATTTTTAGAACATCTAAATAGAAGGGCAGGGATATTTTTCTGCCCTTTTTTTATTTCCAAATGACTACTTTTGTAATTAAAAATGAAAAATGGGCAACTGTAGCATTCCTTAGTAGCTCATTTTTAATTCTTAATTGCGAAATATGAGCATCAATATACCAGACACAAAGGAAAATCAAAAGCGAATCGTCATCGTCGGTGGCGGATTTGCAGGCTTAAACTTGGCAAAGCGGATGAGTAAAACCGATTACCAGGTTGTCTTGATTGATAAAAATAACTATCATCAATTTCAGCCTTTATTTTATCAGGTCGCGATGTCGGGATTAGAGCCGAGTTCGATTGTTTTTCCTCTGCGGAAAATGTTTCAGAAATATAAAAATACTTTTATTCGAGTCGCTAAGGTCGAAGAAATTGATGCACAAAAACAAGAAATTAATACTGAATTAGGCACTTTAGAATACGATTATCTCGTACTGGCAATCGGCGCAGAGACGAACTTTTTCGGCAATGAACATATCGCCGAAAAAGCGATTCCGATGAAGTCCGTTTCAGAAGCCTTGTATTTAAGGAATGCAGTTTTAGATGACTTTGAAAAAGCTTTGGTGACCACTGATTTTGAAACCCGTCAAAAATTATTAGATATCGTCATTGTGGGCGGAGGACCTACGGGCGTTGAAGTAGCAGGAGCTTTGGCAGAAATGAAAAAGTACATTTTGCCTAAAGATTATCCTGAAATGGACTGCGATGAAATTGACATTTTTCTCTTGCAAGGCGGTGATGCCTTGCTTAAAGGAATGTCTGAAAATGCATCGCAATCTTCTTTAAAATACTTGCAAGATTTGGGGGTCAAAGTTCAATTAAACGCTCGCGTAACAGACTTTGATGGAGAATTTGTCTGCGTCAAAGACGGTGATAAGATTCCTGCCAAAAAAGTTATTTGGGCCGCAGGGATTATTGGCAATAAAATGAAAGGACTTCCTGATGATTGCCGTTGTTGGGGTAATCGTTTTCGGGTCAATCGCTTGAATCAAATTCAGACTTTCGACAATATTTATGCCATCGGCGACATCTGTTATATGGAGGAACCCGATTATCCAAAAGGGCATCCGCAAGTCGCACAAGTAGCGATTCAACAAGGTAAAAATCTCGCTAAGAATTTCAAATTAATGGAAAAAGAGAAGTCGCTAAAAGAATTCTCCTACAATGACTTAGGTTCGATGGCCACAATTGGACGGCATTTGGCAGTCGTCGATTTACCCAGATGGAAAATGAACGGTTTATTCGCTTGGTTCATCTGGTTATTTGTTCATTTATTTCAACTAATGGGCGTCAAAAATCGGCTCTTCGTTTTCATCAATTGGGTCTGGAATTATGTGACGTATGACCAGAGTTTACGGTTAATTATCAAACCGAAAGTACCAAAAAATAAGTAGGGGTTTTGAGGAAACAAAACGATTTTTAAAAACCTTTCCATTCCCCAAATGTTTCACTCGCATTGCCGCAGACCGCGCGCATTATTTGTAAATGGGAGAAAAATTATAAAAAGTATTATGTGGAAATCTATTCCTTTTTTTACCTTATTTTTAATATTCATCCTTACGCTAACCAACTGTGAGACAGAAACTTACCGTCAAGGTCGTATCCTTTACGAGAACTTCTGCGCCAGCTGTCACATGGAAGACGGTACAGGTTTACAAGGTGTTATTCCGCCATTGGCAGGCGCAGATTATGTGCGAGACCACCAAGCAGATTTGCCCTGTATCATTCGTGTTGGCCTTAAAGGGGAGATTGTCGTCAATGGCAAAAAATATGACAGTGTGATGAAAGGAGAGAACAAGCTTTCTCATTTTGAAATTACAAATATTATTAATTATATCAATCAGGCTTGGGGTAATGACTTTGGAATTATCAAATTTGATGAAGTGCAGGAGGAATTGGATAAGTGTCCTAAGATTTATCAATAATGAATGTTTTGATATTAAAAAATAACTAAGTAGTAAACTATCAATAAGTATCGTTTACTAAGCTGTTCTTGAGTTAGGGGCGTACCCTTGTGGTCGCCCAGTGTCTTGGGAATCAAAGTATTGGGCGACCACAAGGGTACGCTTCTACAAATGATATGCTTAGTTCGGTACTAATTTTTTTTAGTCAAATTACTTTTAAAAGATTCAATGGAAATATTTAAAGAAGCCTGCGTCGAAACCTACGAACAAGCGATTTTAGCTCAAAAAAACGGCGTAAACCGTATTGAACTTTGTGGCGATTTATCCGTTGGTGGTGTCACACCAGATTTTGCATTAACGCAAAGACTCTTGGTCGAATTAACCATTCCAATTCGGGTAATGGTGCGCCCAAGAGGTGGAAATTTTGTGTATTCAACGAGTGAATTAGAAGAAATGAAAACCACCATTTTAACCTTTAAGAAAATGGAGGTAGAAGGTGTCGTTTTTGGAATTTTAAAAGAAGACAACACCATTAACTTAAATGAAAATCAAACATTAGCCAATCTTGCGAAACCGTTGAAAGTGACTTTTCACAAAGCAATTGATACAACAAATGATATTTTAGGTGAATTTAGTAAGCTTCTGAAAATCAGCGAGATAGATACTGTTTTGACATCAGGTGGAAAACCAACTGCATTAGAAGGGATGCCTATTTTAAAAGAAATGATAAAATTGGCTGGTGACAAAATAACCATCTTGTCTGCTGGGAAAATCACAAACGAAAACTTATCTAAACTTCACCAAAAAATCGGCGGAACAGCCTACCACGGTCGAAAGATTGTAGGTAATTTAACCGTTTGATAACCCAACCTATAGCCATTCTAAACCTTTTTTGTTATCTTTGGCATTATCTACTTCTATTGAACAAATAAGGCGAAATGAGAAAAAATTATTGGCTAAAGGTAAATCCTTTTTTGAATCTTAGCTTTTTTAAAATTAGTAAAAACATTCCCCAGAATCTAAAACGAATCGTTTTATTTTGTACCTGTTTTATTTGCTTTTTTACGACTCAAACAAGGGCGCAAGACTTTAAAGTTATCGGCTATCTGCCATCCTACCGCTTCCATTTAAATGATAAAATTGAATATTATAAAATGACACATGTCTGCCTGTCATTTGCGAATCCAGACGCTTATGGTAATCTGTCATTTGCTAAAAATGCTGACCCAGCTCCTGTGATTAAAAATGCACGTGCGGCGGGTGTGGGAGTATTTTTATCCTTGGCAGGTGGTGGACTGGAGCCTGCTTGGCAACGGTCTTGGCGCAAGTTGCAGCAACCATATTTTCGGCGAGATTTTATTCAAAAAATTGTCGATTATGTCTTGATTCATAGAATGCAAGGCGTCGATGTGGATATAGAATGGGATGAAGTGGGTGCGAATTATAGCGATTTCGTGATAGAATTGGGGTCAGCTTTGCGTTTTCATAACCTCAAAATGACTGCCGCTTTACCAGGCATTCATCGTTATCCGCACATTACGGATGCAGCTTTGCAAGCGTTTGATTGGATAAATGTGATGGCGTATGATTTGACCGGACCATGGAATCCTTCAAGAGTCGGACAACATGCGCCATACTCCTTGGCAGTGGAGTCGATTGATTATTGGTTAGGTCAAGATGTACCTGCGAATAAACTAAATTTGGGCTTGCCATTTTATGGTTTTGATTTTTCCAATCGAAAAAAAGTGCATTCAGCAAGTTTTGGTGATTTAACGAAAAGGAATGTTTCTTTTGCCAATTTAGACCAAGTTGGGAAGACCTATTATAATGGTATTCCTACGATAAAAGCAAAAACTACGTTGGCAATGGAACAGACTGGTGGCGTGATGATTTGGGAGATTGGGCAAGATTGTTTTAATGGAAATTCGTTGCTGGATGTGATTTTTAAGGAAAAGTTAGTGAATCTAAAGGAAGAAGCTTTGGTGGAAATAACTATTGAAAAAATAGAAATTCAAGAACCATTTCCAGCTGAAATAATGCCTGAAAGTCAACCAATAGATGGCCAATTGACTAAATATGATACTTGGGAAGTGATGCCAGCAGAAGGTCGTTTTGTGTTTGTGGATGTAAAAGGACGAGCGCTTTTTTCAAAAAAGGTGGAATCGAATCATACGTTGAAAATCAATACAGGTTTTCTGCTGAACGGATTGCAGTTTTTTGAAATTGTTGAAGAAGGACAGCCAGAACCGCAACAAGAATTGAATAATTAATTTAGAATAAAATCAAATAAGTCAAGGAATTTTTTTTCTGAATAAGTTAACTTGATTTTGTTTAATTTTGCAGGATAATTGGCTTCATAGTTCAAGGGATAGAACAAGAGTTTCCTAAACTTTAGATACGAGTTCGAGTCTCGTTGAGGCCACTATTTTCTAATTTTTATATTTTAAATACTTGTAGAAAAGGTGTTTAAATTTAATGTTTAATTAAAATAAATGAAAAATATATTAATGCTCCTTTTGATTTCAACAGTTTTGTTGACTGCTTGTAATAATGAAAAAGGTGCGGCGAACGACAGTGAGTCTACAGCTACGCCAAACGAAATATCGCAACAAAAAGTATGGGATGAAATGATGGTGACTCATGATGAAGTCATGCCGAAAAGGTCAGACATTAACAGAATCAATAACGATTTGCAAGAATGGGCGGGTGTCAATAAAGAAACGATGGCTAACGGAGATTTAGAGCGAATTGCAGTGCATCTAAAGCAGTTAATAGCTGCTGATGACGGTATGATGAATTGGATGAATGGCTTGCAAAAATTGGACGGCTTGCGGGCAGAATTGAGGCATGATGCGATTATGAGTTACTTGGCAGAACAGAACAAAATTATCACCAAAGTGAAGAAGCAAATGTTGTCAAGTATAACTCAAGGCCAAACGTTATTGACAGAACTGAAGGGCGAATAAATTCCTTGTGGATTTCTTTGTTTTTAGGTCTTTTAAAAGGAGAAAGGACGAGTCAGAATGGTAGGTTATTTATTTCCTAGCCCTTTAATGTTTTTAAGAAAATTAAATTGAGGGAATAGCGATTCGTTATTCCCTTTATTTATTTATACTATTTAATTGATTATCAATATTTTAAAATAAGTTTATGAAAAATATAATTTTTGGAACGATTGCTTTAATGAGTATTTTTGCACTTTTTAATTGCGGAGATTCTGTGGATAATGCTGGCAGTAATGCACCACTAATGGAAAAAACATCATTGCCATTTTTAGGTTTTCATGATACCGATTCTATCTCTGGAGATACGATTTATCATACCATTCGTCCCTTCGAATTTATGAATCAAGACAGTCAAAAGGTGACGAATGAAATGTTTGAAAATAAGGTATATGCAGTTGATTTTTTCTTTATTTCTTGCCCAACGATTTGCCCAAAATTGACGAAGCAAATGTTGCGGGTTCATGAAAAATTCAAAGATAATCCAAATTTTCTGATGCTTTCACACACAGTAGATACGAAGCATGATACGATTCCGCGTTTGAAAAGTTATGCCAAAAATTTAGGGGCAGATACTCAAAAATGGCATTTTGTAACAGGTGATAAAAGCGAAATTTATACCATCGCAGAAGATTATTTCAGTGTGGCATTGGAAAACGATGATGCTCCCGGAGGGTTTGACCACAGTGGACGAATTATTTTGGTGGATGGAAAGGGGAGAGTGCGTTCTTTTTGCAACGGCACAGAACCAGAAGAAGTGGATGTATTCATGAAAGATATTGAACTATTACTGAAATCAAGCTAAAAGTCCAATCCATCATATTAACAAAAAAAAGCCTTTTCGATAAGATATCGAAAAGGCTTTTTTTGTTAATAGAAAATCGTGCAACAATTAAACAACAATAGCTCCAAATGAAATTTAGGAAAAAAATGAGCAGCAAACCCGAGCGGGAATGCTGCCCTTCAAAAGTCACGCTCTCTCTAATTTAATTATATGTAAGGTTAATTACTGTCAATTAAGTAGGAAACTATCTCCTCAACCATCTATTTTCTCGTTTCCTATCATGCAAAGTTAAGAAAATCTTCCCTATATATCCAAACAGTTTTTATAAAAATAATGTTGTAACGTCAATTAATTTTCACATCAATTTAACATTAGGTCTTAAAAGTCAAGGTTTTTAAGGCTTTCACAAATTTTTAAAAGAATTGATATTTTTTTAAAAATTATCATAATGTAGTCAAAGCGGCAACTTTTTTTACAACTTTGATTTTTGTCAAGACAAATTGTACTCATTAGACTTTATGAATGGCGACTCTGGATAATTCGCAAACTATTGATTATCAATTATTTGCAATTCTAAAAAAGCTACTCATTCATAAAGTCTATTAGAGCAAATCCATTTTTTCTTATCCACCTTTTGTTAACACTAAATTAATAGATACTTTCCTTTAGCCTTCCTAAGAAGTTGTTTAGAAATTTTTAACCAAAACATAAGTTAATACGAAATATAATTTCGACTGAGACAAATAAAATATACAAAACAGAATCATATTTCCAATTTTTATTTGATGTATATTTATTTTAACTCAATCAAAAATGTACCCCAAATGTTGTTTGTCTCAAAAGAATCATTTAATTGAAAACAAAAATATATTCTGAAAAATATATTCTGAAAAATAGATTTTTTGGCTATAAAATTTCCAAACAAGCTCTACGTAAATAAAGTAGGGTAGAGGTATTTCTTTAAAAAAAAGACTCCACCATCAAATATATAAAATGGCAAAATTACGAAAGAATCATAATAAAACCAGCGGTGTGCAAAGCTCTGGAATGATTAGTAAAGTGGGGATTTTTTCCTTAATTTTAGGCGCACTATATTTCGCATTTCAGAAATTTTCAGGCGGTGGAAATGAACCTGCAGATGTGGTTATTGAAGATACGTCAGATATTGAATACACTGATGAAAATGAGATTTTTTATCTTCCAACTTCAACAACTGGTCAAATTGTGAAACACCAATATTATGCGATTTCTTACAACGAAGAATACGAACAGCCAGAGTGGGTGGCGTATGAATTGACGAAAGACCGATTGTACACCAAAGGAGTGGGGCGCACGAATGATTTTCGACCAGATATAGCGGTGAAAACGGGTTCTGCATCGCTTTCAGATTATAGAGGGTCTGGTTATGATAGAGGTCATTTAGTGCCAGCAGGCGATATGGGATTTGATTATGATGCGATGTCTGAAACTTTTTTCATGAGCAATATGAGTCCACAAAAACGGAATTTTAATGGAGGTATTTGGCGAGAATTAGAGGAATTGACGCGGTCGTGGGCGAAGAAATTTAGACACCTTTATGTAGTGACTGGTCCGATTTTGACAGAAAAAATGATTGGCTATATCGGTGAAAATGAAGTTGGTGTTCCTTCCTACTACTATAAAGTGGTCTTGGATTTGTCAGAACCAGAAATGAAGGGAATTGCCTATATCATGCCGAATGAAGTTTCAGATAGACCGATTCACGAATATGCCACGTCGATTGATAAAGTGGAGGAGATTACAGGCATTAATTTTTTTTCGAATTTGATGGAAGCGAGATTGGAGGAAGAGATTGAGAAAGAATACAATACGGATTTGTGGTTTACGGATAAGAAGAAGTATGATAAGCGGGTGAATAGCTGGAATCGTCGATAGAATGATATCTGAAAAGCAATCGTTCTTTCTCATTCGTATTTTATTTGGTTTTTTGACAAATTCAGTGAAATACAAGTTTATTATTGTTTTAATAAAGGGCGTTTGAGGGACAAAAATGGTTTTGGAAAAACCGTTTTTGTCCCTCAAAACCCTACCCGCGCTGCCGCAGGCAGCGCGCACTGTGTTTCAAGAAATACTTTGTTCTACTGGATTTGTCAAAAAACCTTTTATTGTTAGAATAAAACCTATTCAATAAAACATTGAAAGCAGAAAACTTAATTTAAATAGTAAGCATGTCAAATAAGCAAGAATTCATCGAAAAAATAAATGCGGGCTACACCTTTGAAGGGAACTCTTTCGTATTGGGTGGAGCGATGTTGGATAAAGAATGTCAAACCGATACCTTAGTAAAAATACCATTGGGCACGTTGAATCGGCACGGCTTAATCGCAGGCGCAACGGGTTCTGGTAAGACGAAAACTTTGCAAATTATGGCGGAGCAATTATCGGCGAATGGGGTACCCGTTTTATTGATGGATGTGAAGGGCGATTTGAGTGGTATTGCGGTGGAAAGTGCGGGACATGCGAAAATTGACGAGCGACATGAGCGAATTGGGATGCCATTTCAAGCAGGAAATAGTCCCGTGGAATTCTTAACTTTATCGGAAGAAAAGGGGGTGAGATTGCGGGCGACGGTGACAGAATTTGGACCAGTTTTGTTTTCTAAAATGTTGAATTTGAATGAGACGCAAAGCGGCATTGTATCGGTAGCGTTTAAATATTGTGATGATAAAGGGTATCCCTTATTGGATTTGAAAGATTTTAAAAAGACCTTGCATTATTTGAGTAGTGGTTCAGGGAAAGTGGAAATTGAGGAAGAGTATGGTCGTGTCAGTACCGTTTCGGTTGGGGCGATTATGCGAAAAATTGTCGTATTGGAGCAGCAAGATGCGGATGTTTTCTTTGGCGAACGGTCGTTTGATGTGAATGATTTATGTCGATTGAATGACGATGGAAAAGGGATGGTTTCGATTGTTCGGCTGACGGATATTCAAGATAAACCGAAGTTGTTTTCGACCTTTATGTTGCAAATGCTGGCGGAAATTTACGCGACCTTTCCAGAAGAAGGGGACTTGGAGCAACCGAAATTGACTATTTTTATTGACGAGGCACATTTGGTTTTTGAGAAAGCATCGGATGCTCTTTTAGACCAAATTGAAGCGATTGTTAAGTTGATTCGGTCAAAAGGTGTTGGGCTATTTTTTGTGACGCAAAATCCATCGGATATTCCAGATGCCGTATTGGGGCAATTGGGTTTGAAAATACAACATGCGTTACGGGCGTTTACCGCAAAGGATAGAAAAGCGATAAAATTGGCAGCTGAAAATTATCCAATTACCGAATATTACGAGGTGAAAAATCTGCTCACAGAACTTGGAATCGGTGAGGCATTTGTAACTGTTTTAAACGAAAAAGGAATTCCTACGCCTTTGGTTCATTGCTTATTGCGCGCGCCACAGTCGCGGATGGATGTGTTGGCAGACAAAGAAATTGACGCTATTTTGAAGCAATCGGTTATCCTTGATAAATACAATAAGGTGATTGACCGAGAGAGTGCGTATGAGATTTTAACTGATAAATTGGCAGCTGCGAAAGAAGAAGAGCATCAAGCAGAATTGAAGAAGCAAAATGAAAAAGCAGCTAAAACAACGACGCGTAAAAGAGGTCGAGCAGAAAAAAGTACTTTTGAAAAAGTGATGAGTAATACAACGACGCGGCAGATTGGACGGACGATTGCGCGGGAGTTGACGCGAGGATTGTTGGGGGCATTGGGGATTAAATCTACGTCTTCAAGGAGACGGAGAAAGAAGAATTCGAGTTGGTGGTAGATTATTGAATTTTATTTTTGGGAGTTTGATGGAGGGAAAGGGTTTTGTAAAAAAAACTTTTCCTCCCTCAAGACCTACCACGCAGTGCCGCAGGCAGTGCGCACTGTCTTTCGAGTTTCTCAAATCTGAATAAGCAACTACAGAATTGATTTATAACTACTGCAACGCCTCATAAAAAATTCATAAAAAAAACGTTCTTTGCCATAAAAAATTACCATGGGAAGAAAGCTCTCTATTCCAAATGCCAACTAAGAGTTGAATTTAGTGAATTATAAAAAACAAAATATGTAATCAGTATTAAAAAATGTCCCAAGTCATAATCATTAAAGCTGCTGCAAAACGTCCGTAAACATGTACAAGCAGCCCTTTTTCTGACCTGATTTTTGAGGCATTTTGAATACCGACTTTTTCAATAATCC
>JBLHWU010000071.1:0-26914 GCA_047629355.1 Saprospiraceae bacterium
CGCTAAAATTTTCAATGCTTTGAAAAAAATCATCAAATTCTTGATAATCACCATTAGAAGGTTTTTGCTTATCACTAACATTACAAGAGTAGGCTATTGTGATGATTAGCGAGAAGAATAGGAGTTTGTGAAAATTCATAAATTGATTAAAGCATATGTATGGTAAATTGTTCATTATTTCGTTTTGTTTAATTATTGCTAAGGTTTGCATCTACATAGCAGCCCCGCATAGGGGCGGTTGATGTAGATGCTTGGTTCTCGGTCGTTTTTCTTCGTTTTTAATCTTTTCTTTTACCAGCATTAAGCGCATAAAATATTCCACCTATTGGTTTTCCTTTCTTGGAAAATAGGAACATTAGAGTTCCACATTTTTCATCAGGATTATAAAGACTTTCCAAAGACATGCAATTTTCTGTTCGTATATAATAGTTAAGTGTAACGTCGCCATTTCGGTGACTAACCCCTCTTTTATGAGGTACCCCAAATAAATCTATTATAGCTTCTTCTGGTAATACCTCAAGCCAGCAAATTCCATTTTTTTGGTATTCTGCTGTATATTCCACGCCTTTTAAAGTAAGACGGGTTTGGTCGGTAAAAGTAATAACAATCCTGGCATCGATTGTTCCATTGTTACAATAATTGACGACATAATAACCGTCAAAATAGCGGCGAATAAGCAGCGTCGCGATTTGAACTTCCATCACTGGGCAATCAATGAGTTTCTCGATAGAAAAATCAGCGGTAGCGATGTCGTTCACAATGACCGTGACGTTTTCGGAAGCAACACAAGGTAACCATAAAATTGGGTCATAAGCAATTACGGAAACTTCGTAATCGCCTTCCAGCGCATTGATAACATACTCACCGTTGGCATCGATAAAGTCGAAAAAGGTTTGGTCACCGACAGCTTGAACAAGGTAGTCAAGGAAAGGGATTTCTCCCATATCAAAAGCACAATTGTCGTTATCGTCGATGGTGATTTTGCCTTGAATAGTACCGCATTCGATGTCGATATTTTCAGTAACGGTAAAATTAACTGTGTTCGTACAGCCAGCCACATCCGTAATCGTTACGTCGTAAATCCCTGGAACGTCGACGGTTTGGGCGACACCATTAAAACCGTTTAATCATAGGTAAGTGAAGTTGGCAAGATTGCCATCGCAAGCAACGGTGAGTTCGACCATTGGGTTGACGCAATTGACTCGTAGGCCGATTGCCCTCCCGAAACAGTAACAATCGCGATACCATCAGCTAAGCCACCACAACTTGAACCTGTTACAGTAATATCATCAATGACTGGCCCGTCGCTACTTTCAATCACCACTTGGATAACTTCCGAACAAGGTTCGCTATCGCTGACCGTCACATCATAAGTCCCACTAGCCATTCCTGTAATGACATTGCTGTCAGAAACGATTCCACCAGACCATTCAAAAGTAAATGGCAGCGTACCTCCTGAAATAAAAAATTCGACGGAAACATCCGCATTTCCACAAGTGGCATCCGCTGGATTGGCATTGCTAATATTGAAATTACACTGCCCAAAACTCCTGTTTGGGAAGCCGAACAACAGCAAGAAGAACGCAATCATATAGAGGTATCTATTTTTCATGGTCTAAATTTTTTAAAAGGATGTTTAAAGATTTACCAAAGTTATTTTGACAGTACAAAAATGCAGCAAATCATTCATTAGCACAACTACAAATTTGTAGATTTGTAGATTTGTAGATTTGTAGATTTGTAGATAATTCGTTTTAAAATAACAGCTAAAAAACAATTAAACACCTTATTTGACCAGTAAAAAGCATAATCTTACATTCCAAAGAGTAGAAAACTCATTTTCGTATAAATACCAAATAAGCTGTAAATTATGCAGAAAAAACGCGCTTGGGAATTATTGGCTACCTTTTCTACGACTGAAGTTCGCCGCTTTCGCCGTTTTTTGGAGTCACCGTATTTTAACAAACGGATAGATTTAGTGCAATTATTCGATGCCCTTTTGCAATTCAGAATAAAAGAAATCGTACCGACATAATAGGAAATTTGGACAATAATTTTTCCAAAAAAAGACTTTAATAATCAAGAGATGCGTTTGCTATTAAGCTATTTTTCAAAAGTGCAAGAACAGTTTTTGGTTGTCGAAAAAATGATGGGCAATGATTTGGAACAACAGGCTTTACTCCTTTCTGCTTACCGCGAAAAAAATCTAAATCGTCATTTTCAAAAAGCGTTAAAGCGGTCAGAAAAAGAACTCAACAAACAAACCTTTCGACATCCCAAATATCATTTTTCTAATTTTAAATTGGAACAAGAAAAGCTACTTTTTCAAGCCAAAAGTGGTCGGACTCGTGCTTTGAATCTCCAAAATTTGGAAGACAATCTCGACCATGCTTTTTTGAGCATGAAATTGCGGCAAGCCTGTACTTCGCTATCGCATCAAGCCGTTTTTAATACGCAATATCACATTACGTTGATGGCTGAAATTTTGGAAAAAGTACGGCAACCGCATTTCATTAACATCCCGGCGATTACGGTTTATTACCATTGTTACTTGGCACTTTTTGAAGCGAATAATGAAGCGCATTTTCAAAATTTCAAACAGGTCTTATTTGAAAACACGGGAAGATTTCCAAAGGAAGAAATGCGGAGTTTGTACTTGTTGGTTATCAATTTTTGCATCAAAAAAATCAATGCGAATCAGTATATTTATTTGCGCGAAGCTTTGGATTTGTATAAAAAAGGATTGGAAGAGGAGATTTTATTAGAAGACCAAAAGTTATCGCGGTTTTCGTACAATAATATGGTTGGAATTTCCTTGCGTTTGGGGGATTTTCACTGGGCTGCATGGTTTGTTGAAACCTATAAAAACAACTTGGATGCGTCGTATCGAGAAGTGACGTATAGCCTGAGTTCTGCCCGATTAGAATTTGAACGAAAAAATTTTAACAGAGCTCTTTCTCACTTACAAAAATCGGATTACAATAACTTGATTAACAGCATACTAGCTAAAATTTTATTGTTAAAAATTTATTATGAAACGAAGGAAACAGACCTACTTTTTTCTCATTTAAAAACGATGCAAATGTTTATTCGAAGGAATAAAAAAACAGGCTATCATTATGAAAACTGGGGCAATATTATTCGTTATACGCAGCGGTTGATGGAGTTGAATCTTTTTGATAAAAAAGCGGTAGAAGAATTGCAAGAATTAATTCAAAAAGAAGCCATTTTAACAGAAAAAAGATGGCTTTTAGGTCAACTGTAGAGTTATCAACATCGTTATTAACATTTTGTGGAAAACGATACTAAAGCTTTGGGAAATTCTAACTTTAAAACGCTTTAATTTGCGTCTACAAATTCACTTTATTTTATGAAAATACTAATGGTTTGCCTCGGCAATATCTGTCGTTCCCCACTTGCGGAAGGCATTATGAAAGAAAAAATTAAGGCAGCTGGACTTGATTGGAAAGTTGATTCGGCAGGTACAGGAAGCTGGCATATCGGGAAGTTGCCTGACCCGCGTAGTATTGAAGTTGCGGCAAAGCATGGTCTTGACTTAACGGACCAACGCGCCCAACAATTTAAGGCAAGTCATTTAAATGAGTTCGATTTAATCTTCGCGATGGATAGTTCTAATTATCAAAACATCTTAAAATTAGCCACGAATACTGCACAGAAAGAAAAAGTACAATTGATAATGAATATGGCAGATGCCGGCAGAAATCAAGGTGTGCCTGACCCATATTGGGACGGTCATGGATTTGAGCAGGTGTATCAAATGTTGGATAGGGCGTGTGCAGGTGTCGTGGAGCAGTATGGAGAAAGCAATTAAAAGACAGACTTTAAATTTTAGTCCCTATTTTACTTGCTTCCGAAACAAAAAGCGGGCAACTCCATCACAGAATTGCCCGCTTTTATATTTTCAAAATCTGATTTTCTTAGAATGCGTAAGTCAGACCCAACAACCAATAAGATTGTAAAGGATTGTCAAAATCAGTATCAAAGTCAGCAGTTGCAGTACCGCCGTCAATTTCCTGTGCTTTACGAACAACACCCAATGCCTCTTGCTTGTTTTGACGCAAACCTAAGTCAAATCCAACACCTAAACCTTTCCAAACAGTCATAGAGAAACCGTTTACCCAAGTCCAACTGGATAAATTACTTGCATCTTCGTAGCTCAAGAAAGCAGACAAGCTAGATTTCCATGCGATACCTATTGGCAAAGCTTTGCTGTAATCTACAAGAACTTTTGCACCCAAAGAAGATTGGAAAGCAACGTCATCATCAGAGAATACGAAGTTGTAGTTCAACGGGTGAAAAACAACGACTAAGTCAGCCATTGGTCTCCAAGTTCCACCAACACCCAGATCTAAATAACCTGGGTTGTTAAAGTTGCTAATAGTTGAACGAAACTCGCCCAAGGCAGATATTGCAAATTTCTCCGTCAATTTATAACCATATAATGAAGATACCGTTAAGGCGTCCGCAGTGGTTTCAAAGTCAGCTTGTTCGTCTTCTGGCAAATCACTATCTGCTACTAACTTAGTTTTAGTATATACCACCCCCGCACTATTTCTCCAAAATATTTTTTTGCGGTCTAAATTAGCCGCTCCATTAGCTGCCAAACCGATTGTCGTGGTTTTTGCGTTAGCATTTGCTGCACCCAACCAGCTGTTGAATTGAGAAATGTTGAAACCAGCAGTTCCTAAAAAGCCGAATTTCCAACCTGGAAAAGTTTTTATTTTTGTTTCAATGGCGTTTAATTCACCTTGCAATGCAGCAATTGCAGCAGATTTTTCTGCTTTAGCAGCTTTTAATTCTTCGACAGTTTCCTGTGCTTGAACATTTAAAAACATTAAAAAAGTAAATGCTAAGAATAACAGTTTTTTCATTATGTAATGGTTTAATTAAAAAAATTAGGTTGTTTATAAAATCCTTTTTTAGACTTTCAAACATCAGATGGGTCACATTTCTTCTGTTAAAGAAATGGTAATTTTCATACTCCAATTAGAAAAAATTGAAGGTTCAAAAAATTAACTTTAATAGAATACAAGGAAGTGAAAAAAATTAATTAGACAATATTTCTAAATTTTCGGAAGTCAATTTTTTCAAAGGAACAATGACTAATCGGTCTTCTGTTTGTATCGTTAAAGAAGAACTATCGACCATCATTACCTCTCCGGTAACACCTGACACACGAATAACATCACCCACTTTTACTTTATTTTTTGTGTAAAATGAGGCTAAATAATTAGCCATCGTATCTTTCGATGCCAAGCCATAACCTATTGAAAATGCCCCAACTAAGCCAGCTACAAGAATGGTTAAATTAGTAGAGATCAAACTTGTTTGAATACTCGCTTGCTCCAAAGCCGTGATTGCCATTGTTAAAAATACTAAGTAAAAAACAAAGTTAGCAATAACTCTTCCCGATGGAATGCCCAAAGAATTGCAAGCTGCCATGGTTATCATTTTTAAAAAATCAGCCAATACTATACCAAGTATAAACAAAATAAATGCAGCAACGATATTTGGAATAAACGAAATTAAATCCGCCATCATTTTGGACACGACCGGCATCTGCAAAACCTCTGTTGCCACCATCGCAAAAACTAATATGATGATGTAATAAACAAACCCAGGAATAATTCTACTTGGTACTAACTTAATATTAGCATTCCTTACAAAATCAATTTTATTGATTTTGTCGGCGGTTTTATCAACGCCCATTTTTTTCAATAAAGCAGACAATATTTTATACAAAATTTTACCAATTATCCAACCAATAAACAACACAGCAATTGCCCCAATGAGACTTGGCAATGCACTTGCAAAATCTGAAATGACTTGAAATAAAATGTCTATAATTTCGAACTGCTTATCCATCGACTATTTGATTTTTCTTTTAGTTTTTCTCAACAATATTTAAGTAGCTTATTGCTTAGTGCCTGCATCACTAGGCGTGGCTTCGTCCTCATCCTTTTTGAACGTCCCCTTTTTCAGGTTTGGAACTTCAGGTCTTTCCAACGAATTGGCAGAACCACCTAGCAACTGGATAAACATATCTATTGCTCCAGGAAGAAATACCTCCATGGATTTACCCATGATCGACATGATGCGAATATTGCTGAATATATATTCCTCAATTTCTGGTGGTGGAACATTCAAACGCTCCTGCTCCTCAGCCAACAATTTAAAACTGTTTTTTTCAGCCATAGCTGTAGTTTTTAAAAGTCGGAAAAATTAGTTACGAGAATTAGGTAATGATAAATAACTACCGAACCTTTTGCAACAGTTACATTAGATATTTATTTTTGTCTAATATTTAAACTTGGTTTATTGCTTTCCAATAATTTAATTGTATAAAAATTAACGCTTTAGCTTGCCGCGCTATTGAAGTAGCGGGCTACGATAATATTCATTATAATAGGGCAAGCTACTGTAAGTAGCTTGCTTCTAATTAATCATTATACAATGATTTATAGACTACTTGTGATTTATGCTTCGCACGTTTAATTTTCATTTTAATTGCACTTTCCGTTTTGCCCAATGCTACTGCAATTTCCTTGATTTGCATCTCTTCTTGATATTTCATCAATAAAATCACCTTATCGCCAATTGGAATATTTTCTAATACATTTTTCAGTCGGCTTACTTCCATCGTCAATAGCGCCTCATCTGGTACATCGTCAATTATATCAGGGGCGTTTTCAATTTCATCAGAAAAAACACTGGTCATTTTTTTCTTCTTCCGAATCAAGTCGATACAAAAGTTATAAGTAATGGAATACACCCAAGTCGAAAACTTGGATTGTCCTCCAAATTTCGAAAGGTTCAAGAAAATTTTAATGAAAATTTCTTGCGTGGCATCCTTCGCCCAAGCCTCTTCTTTAAGCAAGGAAATAGACTTACTATACACCTTTACCGAATACCTTTTGTACAAAATATTGAAAAAAGATGGCTCTTGCGTTTTGAGATATTTTTGAATTACCTCAATATCCGTCATTTCTTTTGTTCCTGTCGTTCTCATAAAACTACTCGCAGTAGTCAACATTTTAATATTTTTAAAATATAAGAACTTAGGTTATAATCAATTACTCAATTATACCCAATTCTTGTGTTACTCTTGGCGAAAAGTCCCACAAAAGTAACACAAATTTTCGAATTGGGTAAATAATTTCATTGTTAAGACGATGAGTCCGTGGAAAGGCCACATTTATTTTATACTTTTTTTCTTTGGACAGTTTTTTTATGGAATTTTGATGATAATCGGTTTTACTATAATGAATAACGTGTTTTTTAGCAAAAAAAACACCGTTGGGAACTTATTTTAAAAGCCTTCGGTTTACAGTCTCGTGTGAGCGCATCACGACCGAATAACAAGTAACTACTGTGGTAATTTTATAAACATCTTTTTTCGCCATTTTTCCTTTAAAATGTCATCAATAACGACGGCTATTCAAGAAAAATCATCGAAAAAATCTTGTCTAAAAATTTTATCTAATTAATTACTACCTGTTATTTACTTCCAGTCACAATTTAACTGACAGTTAACTATGGCTGGAAACACTACGTTTTTTTAAAGAAGTAAATTAGAAAATAAACGATGGATTTTTCGATTTTCTTCAAAAATGCTACCTTTATGTTACTTATGACTACCAACGACAAGGATATTAAAAGGCAGGAAGTATTTGAAAATGAGTTTCTACCTCAGATAGATGCGCTTTACAATTTTGCGTATCATTTGACTTATAACGACGCGGATTCTGACGACCTCGTACAAGAGACTTACGTCAAAGCACTTCGATTTATCGACAGCTATCATGCAGGCACGAATGCCAAAGCATGGTTGTTTAAGATTTTGAAAAATGCCTTTATCAATGATTACCGTAAGAAGAAAAAAGCACCGAATAAAGTGGATTACGATGAAATCGTCAATTTCCACAACAGCGACGATGCGACTCAAATGAGCGGTCACGCTGACTTGCGCCAAGAGATGTTTCAAGGCATGATGGGAGATGAAGTCACCTTGGCTTTGGATTCTTTGGCGGTTGATTTTCGGACAGTGATTTTGTTGTGTGATCTCGAAGGATTCTCTTACGAGGAAATCGCGAAAATCATTGACAAGCCAATCGGAACCGTGCGTTCTAGATTGTTTCGGGCGCGAAATATGTTGAAAAACAAATTAGAAGCCTACGCAGCGACGATGGGCTACAAAGATAAACGGAACTAAAAATGCGCGTTGAACGTTATGTTTTTTGATGATAAAAAATCAGAAAATTGGCGATCAAGGCGCTTTTTTTATGGCTATATTGTCTAATTGATAAATTGCTTCGGCTAAAAAACAATTCAACGATAAAACAATTTAGCTGTTTTTTTTATAAAAAAACCTAAAAGCCAAATTCTCCCAAAAGGTTACTTTAATAAAATTGTTTAACTTAATAGTTCCTTCATGGATTTTTTATAAAAATCTGTTTCAATAAAAAACGTATCATGTTATTTTCACCCACCATACAATCTTGTTTTGCTACCTGCTGCTTTAGTTCCCGTTCGGGAATGAATTGTCTGGGCGGCAGTTTTACCGTACAGAATTCGGATTGGCGATAACAAGTGGTGGTATCTGAAACAATTGAAGGATAATTACTAAAAACAGAATAGATGTTGAATCCACAAAACAATCAGGATTTGGTCAAGAGAATTAATTTACTACTTGACAACGAACTCTCAAAAGACGCAGAACGGGCGCTACTGAATGAGATTAAAACGAATCCCGTCTATCGGGACTTATTGCAGAAAGAAAAATCGTTCCGAGAATTTATAAAAAGTAAGATACATCGTCGAAAGGTTTCTCCAGCCTTGGTTCAATCCATTAAAGACAAATTGAAAGTGGCTTCTTAAAAAAAGTCAGAAATCAGGTGTCAGGGCTAGAAAGACTTCGGTTGACGGTTAATTTTTAGGCTAAAAAACAATTAATCACTCCCCAATTATTTTTTTCTTAGACTTTATTATTAACGGATTTGATTCGCTACGAAAGGCAGTTTTTTATAGAAATTGTGTGGAACAGCGTGGTTGCTTAGTGAATTGGGTTTCAGGAAAATTAAAAAAGGTTCAAGTACTGAGGTGCTTGAACCTTTTTTTTTGAGAAAAGCCACAGCCCATTTTGCATTTAATAGTTGGTAGTGTAACAAATGTGCACCACCATTTATTGAAAAAGTGACTTATTACCGTGTAAACGAAGGTTCTTTTAAGTTTGAGCAGCGAGAAAATCTTACGATTTTCTCGCTGCAAAAAACACAGTGCGCGTTGCCTGCGGCAATGCGGGAAGGGTATTAAGGGACAAAAACGATTTTTGCAAAATCGTTTTTATCCCTTAAAAATCCCTTCGATAAACAAAAGCACCTAAACTATAAAAGTGCACATTTGTGGCACTACCTAATAGTTTAATATTTATAAATATTTTCAGAACATAATTTATACCTAATTGGTAGAATAGAGGAATCTGTGCGCTGCCCGTGAGTCATCTTTGAATGCGATATGTGAATACACATATCGCATTCAGCTATTTGATAATCCAATAGTTAAATAAAAAAACGTATAAAGAGAAACTGATAGAGATTTGGTTTATACCTGATTCGGCAGAGACTATTTCCAGTAAGTTTGTGTTAAGGGAATAGGTAATAAATAACGTAATTCAAAGTAGGCGTTACTTTCAAAACTAACGCCTACTTTTTTCACCAAGTGCCCTATCACATCCGCCTGCCGTGCGTCGAAATCCGTGCGCCGTTCATCAATACGTCAACTCCAAAGAATCCCGCAAACCCGCAAACCGATTGCTATTCTTCGCCCAATACGCACTTTTCAATGACTTTTTCAAAACAGCTTGCGTCACATCGCCTGCGCCATTATTTTCTTTGAAATACAAGATTTTAAAAGGAAATTCACTTTCAAAACGAACCGTCAAACTACGTTGTAAATGCAGATACACCACACTTAAAATCGAAACGCCCTCCCCTTTCTGAATGCTAATCGTCGCTTGCTTCGGCTTCAATTCCGAATGTTTCAAACGCGTAAAAAACGTACCTGGAATTAACGCCACATTACCTTCTGGAATACTACCAGGATTGATACGCAGCCGTGTCCACAATTCATCTTCGAGCAAGGCATCCTCGGTTTTTATGGTCTTATCGCCTTCTGATTCAAAATAGGAAAACTCCGTAATTTTATACTTGTCCTCCTCCAAATTGAATTGCGTAAAGCTATGTCCACACCAATCTTGGGAAGATGTTGTCGTCTTCAAGGTGTGTGGATTATTTTTAATATCAACAGGCGTAAAAACGGATTCCATCATCGAATAATCGTAGATGCCCGTTTTGAACTTCCGTAAAGTATTGAGCTTTAAAATGGAAATCTTATCATCGCCAGCGGCTGCGGCATTGTCCAATTTGACTTGCTTTGACTTAGAAAAATCTTCGGTAACGAAAACGAAAACCGCGTCACCATTTCGAATTTCGCCATAGCGAGCTTGTTCTAAATGATAGCTGCTAACTTCTGCTTCGCCTTGATACCAATAGTCGGCAAAGTCGTTATTCTTGATTTTATTGGCGAGGGAAGAAGATGCAGAGAGCGTTTCCGTATTTTCTACAGTCTCACAAGAAGTTAGTCCAAGGGCTAAAAATAGGGCACTGCCCATCAAAAAAGGTAAATATTTCATATTGGATGTATTCGGTGGATAAGTATTTTATTTTTTTAACTAACTTTTGGAGAAAACGATTTATGGGAGGTTGTGTGTTATTCCTACATAACAAAAGTACTTTAAAGACTAAATTGTTCACTCCTTAATTAAAAAAGTGTCGTTTTTATGTCGCAAAAAAGGGCAATTGAGTGCTTCAAATTATAATTAAATGATCTCTAATTTACCAAAATCCCAGTCGCTTTCAAGACATTTTTTCTTAAGAATAGCCGTTGCTCTTTAAGAAAAAAAATAACGCAGAAAACGACTGAAATTTCAAAACTTGAACAGTCAATTAATTATAACTTGAAGCACAGGTTAATTTAAAATTAAAAAAATGTAAAACCAACGATCTAATTTAACCATTTGATAATCAATGTTTTAAAAAATACATAACCACCTTTTGTACATTTAAATACATAAACTCCAATAGAATCCTCCCTAAATACTTAAATCTTGCTAACTTTGCATTCCATATTCCCGTAGGTAATGAATAATAGGTGGTGGGCAAAAAATTTTAGTATTAGCAGGCAGATTTTTGAACGATTTTCAATAAAAACTATACTGCCTACTATTGGTTTCCTACAAATGTATAGGAATCTGCCGCCTACTAATTACTGCCAATTGCTAACTACGCAACTACCATGACGGAAGTAAAACTTTTTTCAGGAACAGGGTCCCAGTATTTGTCTGAAAAAATTGCCGACTACTACGGTCAATCTCTCGGTTCACTCGAAGTCAAACGGTTCAGTGATGGCGAAATGCAGCCAATCATTCACGAATCTGTCCGAGGATCCCACGTCTTTATCATTCAATCCACGTTTACACCTTCTGAAAATCTTATGGAGCTTTTGCTGACTATCGACGCAGCAAAGCGAGCTTCAGCAGATTATATTTCAGCTGTCATTCCTTATTTTGGCTATGCACGTCAGGATAGAAAAGACAAGCCGCGTGTCCCAATTTCTGCCAAATTAATTGCAGAATTGCTACAAGCTGCAGGCGTAAATCGCATCATGACAATGGATTTGCACGCACCGCAAATTCAAGGTTTTTTCAACATTCCTGTAGACCACTTAAAAAGTGAGGCGATTTACATTCCTTACTTGGAAGTGGAGGATAAAAAAGGGAATTTAGATTTGAGCAACGTTATTTTTGCCTCACCAGATGTTGGTGGCGTAAAACGGGCGCGGACCTATTCTAAATACTTTCACCGCCCACTCGTGATTTGCGATAAATACCGTGAAAAAGCGAACGAAGTAGCTTCCATGACCGTCATCGGAGACGTGAAAGGCGCAGATGTAATTTTGATTGATGACTTGATAGATACGGCAGGTACGCTGTCAAAGGCAGCCGGTGCTATCATGGAACAAGGCGCAAAAAGTGTTCGTGCCATATGTACGCACCCTGTCCTTTCGGGCAATGCCTACAAAAATATCAAGGAGTCAAAATTGACAGAATTGATTGTTTGTGATACGATTCAAGTAAAAAAATCAATGCCTAAAATTAAGGTATTGTCTACCGCAAAATTGTTCTCGCGTGCCATCCGGCATACGCATGAACATCGGTCAATTTCGGCTTTATTTGTCGATGGTTAATATTTCAATGATGAATGATGAATGATGAATGATGAATCCAAGTGAGCGTCATTCATCGTTTATCATTCATCATTTATCATTTATCATTTATCATTTTAGAAAATGGCTTTAATCAAATCAGTTCGGGGGTTTACGCCAACGTTTGGCAACAATTGTTTTTTCGCAGAAAACACGACAATTATTGGCGATGTGATTTGTGGGGACGATTGTAGTTTTTGGTTTCAGTCCGTCATTCGCGGTGATGTCAACAGCATTCGCATTGGGAATCGGGTGAATATTCAAGATGGCGCGGTGATTCACGCTACTTTTGAAAAAACGAAAACCATCATTGGCGATAATGTCAGCATTGGGCACAATGCGCTGGTGCATGGCTGTATTTTGCATGATAATGTATTAATTGGTATGGGGTCAATTGTGATGGACAATGCAGTCGTTGAGTCGAATGTGCTGATTGCTGCTGGCGCGGTGGTGCTGGAAAATTCACATTTGAAATCAGGGTTTATTTATGCGGGAGTACCTGCGAAACCAGTGAAAGAATTATCGGAAGCGCAGTTTAAAGATTCGATTGAGCGGATTGCGAAGAATTATTTGAAGTATGCGAGTTGGTTTAAAGACGAATGAACAATTGGTAATTACAAATCTAACTTCTCCAACAACCACACCTTTTCCGCTACATTTTTCGTGTTTTCTATTTCCTTTCTTAAAGTCTCCATTTGAGTTGCCGTGTAACTTTCCTTTTGTAATAATTTCCAAGTAAATTTAATCAAATTCAAATAGCAAGTGCTTTTGGTAGGCAATGTCTCGCTTTCGATAAATGTAATTTTCGGTAGTGCTACAAATGTGCACTTTCATATTTATTTCACCGTTTCTGTTGTTCAAGGTTGTAATGGCAGAAAAAATATTTTAGTGCGCCTATATAGTTTTCCATTTTTTTTTGAAAAAGACAAGGCTTTCCGAACTAATCTTAAAACTCTTTGTCTAATTCCGTTATTAAGTCTTTCCAAATGATTCGTATCTTTTTTGCTTTGAAAAAATGTGCCTTTCCCTTGGAAAAATGCCTTTGTAAGCCTCCCAGTTATCTGAGTAAAATAAACCCAATTTTTGAATTAGAGGAGGTAATTTATTCCATAGTTTCTTAGCGGATTCTCTACTTCTATCTACTACATAGAAAGCAATTACCTGCCTTGTGATTCGGCATTGAGCTATCTAAATCCATTATTTATTTACCTTTTTCTGGACGAATGACCACATCTCATCTAACTCACTATCAATGAGTTGCAACTCAATATTAGCATCTTTAGGCATCCTATAATTCAAATCTTTAGACTGTTTTTTGTGCAATTTTTTGATATAACAAAGCAGTCAAGTCAATGAAATTGATACAACACGACAAATTGCTCGAAGGGCGATTCGTTCTAAAAGCAGTTTGTCTATCAGTTCTAATTGAGAATCACTTACAAACCATGACTTTCCTTTTTTAGTAAAGTGTTTTTCACGATTCCTACATTTCATTCGTCGCTTCGTTTTTTTTGCCATTCCATCCTTTAGGTCATAACTTTGTCCCAAGGCAATAAGGACATCTTTGAGTTTCTTTATTTTTACACATTTTTCAAAGCTAAGGTAGCTACTCAGGTGGTTTTAGTCTATTTTTAGTTAAAATAATGTCTTTTAAGTTACGGAAATATTAAAAAAAATGATTTTTTGTCAAAAATTTGAGAAAATCAGACAAATATCATTTTTAAACAAAACTATAAATAACTGATAATCAATAAATTAAAGTACCTGAGTAGTTACAAGATAAGACTTATTACTTTTTTTTCCTAAAATAGTGCACATTTGTAGCACTACCCAATTTAAATCCTCAATTATTAGAACTCTCTGTTTATAGTCGTTAGGGGCAACAGGTCTTTTATACTAAGGACTTTAATCAACTTTGGGATGGCACCTCGAATGAAAAAAATGAATTCGGATGTATATATTTGGCTATTGCGGACACAGATTCCGAATTGCACAGGCGAAGTAAAAACGTTTGATTTGAAAGGCGATGTAACCTTGATTCGGTAATTTTCACTTCCCCTAACGGTACGTTCAACCCACCGCTTAGGTTTTCCTAAAATTTTCATAAAAAGTACCTGATTGTCAAATCCCTTCTTTTATTCCTACCAATCCACTACATTTAGGCATTTTTAGCAATTTTTTTGAGAATAAAAACCGCCAGCACATGAAAAATACTTTCCAAAATATTCTTTTCTGGTCTATTATTTCTGCCGCATTTATTGGCCCTGGTACGGTGACGACTGCCTCGAAAGCAGGCGCAAGTTTTGGTTTAGCATTGCTGTGGGCCTTACTATTTTCAACCTTAGCAACAGTTATTTTACAAGAAGCAGCAGCGAGAATTACGATTGCTTCTGGTAAAAACCTCGGTGAAATTATCGCTATCAAATACCAACAAAAATCAGGAGATGGATTAAAATGGGGCATCTTTCTCGCAGTCGCATTCGGCTGTGCGGCGTATCAGGCGGGAAATATGTTAGGAGCGATTTCAGGCATCGAATTAATTTCAGACTGGTCGCCAAAACTAATGACTCTTATAATAGGTATCATTTGTGCCGCCATTTTATGGGTTGGCAATTTGAAAATTATCGCTAAAATACTGGGATTTATCGTTGCCTTTATGGGCATTGCATTTATTTATGTTGCCTTTCAAACGGATATTTCAGCTGGCGATTTTTTAAAAAATTTGGCAATACCGAGTATGCCCGAAGGCTCGTCGTTATTGGTGATTGGTTTGATTGGGACGACGATTGTACCGTATAATTTGTTCTTGGCTTCAGGCATTAGTCCTGGGCAGGAAATTAAAGAAATGCGCCAAGGTATCGGATTGGCAGTATTAATTGGTGGACTCATTTCAATGGCAATTATGGTGGCAGGAACGCAAGTTTCAGGCGAATTTAGCTTTGCTGCCCTCGCTGAAACATTAGATAAAAATTTGGGCAAAGGCGGCGCAATTTTCCTAGGCTTCGGATTATTTGCGGCAGGACTAAGTTCTTCCATCACTTCTCCTCTCGCAGCCGCAGTCACCGCAAAAAGTTTATTTGGAAACCAGCAAAATTGGTCAACCAACGGTCTTAATTTTCGTTTAGTTTGGGGGATTATTTTGTTAATCGGACTCGCATTTGGTATTTCTGGAATCAAGCCCGTCCCTGCGATTATTTTGGCGCAAGCCATCAACGGCGCGTTGTTGCCAATTGTCGCTATCTTTTTAATTTTAGTCGTCAATGATGAACAGGTTTTACCGAAAAAATACCTTAATTCGCATTTCCTAAACATCTTAATGCTGCTAATTGTCGGCATTACTGGATTTTTGGGAATGACTAATTTTTTAAAAGCTTTGAGCAATCTTTTTAATCCTTTACAAACCATACAATTTGAATTGGCACTCGGTGCCGCTATTTTATTAATAGCAGGATTGAGTTGGAAAATATATCGCAAGTAACTCAGATTTTCAATCCGAACGTTACTTCACAATTTGAAAATTTTAGCAACATTCCATTTTAAACTGACAATCCAAAATACTGCTCGGGGCGAAAACCTGAGTTACTTAAATATTTAATTATGAAAATCACCATTTTATCTACAATTTTTGCCCTTGCCATCTTCGCCTGCGGTAGCTCAGAAACGAATAACAACGAATCCGGTAAAAAACCAGCCACCGCCAAAAAGATAGCAAAAAAAGTGGACGGCAAAAAAGTCTATAAAACCTACTGCGTTACCTGCCACGGCTTGTATGGTGACATGGGCGCAAGCGGTGCAAAAAACCTAATAGAATCTGTACTTTCTTTGGATGAAAGAATCGAAATCATCACCAATGGAAAGGGGCTAATGACACCATTCAAAGATTTATTGAATGCGGAAAAAATCAAAGCAGTCGCGGAATATACAATGACATTGAAAGACAAATAGCCCTGTCTAAAAGTGTCGATTATTCAAGGTCACCTACATTACCAGCGCTGCCACAGGCACATAGTGAGCATTGAAATATTTTATAAAAAAAAGAATTGGTGACCAGCAAGAAAGATGGGTTGAAAGAATCATACCAGCATCGTGCCTTCGCCGGCTCGCTGCCGAAAAGAGTTCGATAATCAATAGACTTGTTACCCTTTAATTAAATAAGTACCTGGATATAAATAATCGAACAATCAAAAGAGTCAGATTCTTTAGTTAGTTTTCTCTAAAAAATTCTTAAATAATCCCTTTATTGAAGTATTTCCTAGAGGAAAATGACGGAAAAAGATACTTTTTAGATGTTCGATTATTTGTGTCCAGGTACTTACTCGTCTGAAAATATCTTTTTCCGCTATTTTTCTTTAAAAAATAGCAAAAAATCTAAATTTCATACAAGCATTTTTAAAGGGTAAGAAGTATAATTTAAATTACTGATTGGAGACAAATTACTGATAAATACAATACTCGCTATGTGCCGTAGGCAATGCGTAGTATTTTAGCCATTTAACAATGAAGCAATACAGAATTTTAGGCTTAATGTCTGGCAGTTCTCTCGATGGATTAGATCTCGCAATGTGCCATTTTTCAATGGACAACGGGGAAGTGAAAAACTGGGAATTACAGCAAGCCGCTACCCTTCCTTTTTCTGAAATTTGGGTTAGTCGCCTTGCCAAATTACCACGACAGTCTGCGATGGTTTATGCACAAACGCATACTTATTTTGGCTATTATCTGGGTGAATTAGTCAATGAATTTATTGCGGAAATCGGTATTCGTCCCGATTATATTGCTTCGCATGGGCATACTATTTTTCACAATCCTGATAAAAAATTCACTAGTCAAATCGGTGACGGAGCTGCGATTGCTGCAACCACGAATATTCCGACAATTTCTAACTTTCGTGCGCAAGATATCGCACTGAATGGAGAAGGCGCACCAGTTGCCCCGATTGTTGACAAACTGCTTTTTTCGGAGTATGATTTCTTTTTAAATTTGGGTGGCATTACCAATTTGTCGTGTAATGCCCGTGGTAAATACATCGCTTTTGACATTGGTGGTTGCAACCAAATTTTGAATGCGCTAGTGAATGAGATTGATTTGGAATATGATGATGACGGACAAATTGCCGCGACGGGTGAACTCAATGAAGGTCTATTTAATCAACTCAACAAGCTCCCTTATTTTCACCAACCTTATCCCAAATCTTTATCCAATCAATGGGTCGTTGACAACTTGATTCAAACCTATTTTGAAACAGAAGAAAGTCTTGCTAATTTATTGCATACTTCTGTTATTCAAACGGCATTTCAAACCGCAAAATCTATTCAGCAAGTTTTAGAAAAAGAAAATTTAGCTCCTAAAAAACGGAAAATATTGGTAACAGGCGGTGGCGCGATGAATGGCTTTTTAATTAAAATGCTGAAAGAAAAATGTGGGAAAGTGACCGACTTAGAATGGATAATTCCTACACCAGAAATTATTCAATTTAAAGAAGCAATTTTGATGGCATTGATGGGTACATTACGGGTAGAGGAAATCCCAAATGTGATGAAAACAGTGACGGGTGCTAGCCGAGATTCCATTGGAGGAATGATCAGTTTACCTTAAAATATTTAATCAATAAAGGTCATAAGTCAGACCACCTTGCTGTCAAAGGTCAGAAAAGTCCAAGTTTTTAAAATTAGCTATGAACAAATCTGTATTCTGGCTTCTGACAGTAAAACGGTCTGACTTATTTAATTTTTATACTTTCATAATATCTTTCTCCTTCGCCACCAACATCTCCTCCACTCTTTTACTATAACCGTTCGTCATCTCCTGAATTTCTATCTCTCGTTTCTTACCTGCATCTTCTGGATAACCGTCTTTTACTGCTTTTTTGATGCCATCCATCCCCTTATGACGGGTACTTCGGAGACCAATTTTAGCATCTTCCCCTAATTTCTTAGCACTTTTTGCCAAGTCTCTTCGACGTTCCTCTGTCAATGGCGGGATGTTAATACGTACCATTTCCCCATCGTTCATTGGTGTCAAGCCCAAATTTGCTTCAAAAATCGCTCGCTCAATTGGTGCAAGCATCGATTTTTCCCAAGGTTGAATAATTAATGTTTTGGCATCCGCAGTAGAGACATTTGCAACCTGACCAAGTCCCGTTGGTGTCCCGTAATATTCTACTTTAATTCCGTCCAGCATCGCCGTTGAAGCTTTACCAGCACGGATTTTCGATAATTCATTTTTGAGGTGGTCAATGGATTGTCCCATTCCTTCCTTAGAAATCTCAAGTATTAAATCAATTTCTTCTTGCATAGTAATAAAAATATAGTTGAAAAATTGAAGCGCCTTTTCGATGTATTTTTAAGTTCAAAACGCTCTCTCTTAAAGAAGAGTGAATTTTCGTTAAAATTCACAAAAAAATTAACTTCAGGTATTTGATACCCGCAGGGCTATCGGATACCTTGTTCCGAATAAAACAAACGGAATATTTAGAAACTAAGGTATCCGATAGCGCGCTATCACGTATCGGATACCTGCGAGATAATTTATTTTTTAAAAATGATAAATCACATTTCCCTCTTCCTCAATTTCAATACTATTTGTCGATTCCAATTGCTCGATTACTTGTTCGATATTTCCATGAATCGACAATTCTTGATTGTTCAGCAAAATGTAATGTTTCAGCGTATCCACTTCCGCAGGTCGGTTACCTGAGCGGATGAGTCTATCCATCGTTTCTTGCGCAGTTTTTTCGATAACCATGCGGTCATATTCGATTTCAATGGCAGATGGAGCAGTCACTTTTTCTGTAACAACAGCGGTTTCATAACTGCCATTTGTCGCCAAACCATTCACCAACCCATTGGTAATCGGTACATCCTGGCGGATATTGATACCTTCAGGCTTTCGCTCGGTAAATAAAGGCGTTTTATCCCTTCGCGTTTTTCTTTCCTCTGCCGTTTTCTTACGCTTTACACGAATACAGTTACGATTTTGAGCGTTGATAAAACCAACCAACGGATCAAAATCTTTATCATTGGACAATACCGCAAATTCCACATCAGAATGTAATTTTTGGTGAAGCTTGCCCATCAAAAATGCCATGTGATAATTCATACGGTTGTTGTTTGGATTCTCAACCGTAATCCATTTTACGTCCTTGCCCAACTTTTGAATTTGATAAACCAAAAATGCAGGTATCTTCTCAACGTCCGCGTTGATAAAAATGAAGATTTTCGTAGCAACCTTCTCTAATTTCTTGAATTTTATTTTTCTCAGATTTTCAAAATCTATGAAAATAAAGCGACGATTTTGTGTGTTCATAGAAGTATTCTCCCGTTTACTGATACATTAAATAATAAGGAACGCGAAATAAATAACTTAGCAATCTTAAAAGAATATTTAGTCCATATTTTTCACTTTAAAAATGCTTATTTATATAACTATAAATTGCAGTTTCAAACCAAAATTATGACCACACGCTCTCTCTCAAGATTGTCAATTGATTTATTTCGCGTTCCTGTCACTTTTCAAAAAGAGCAATAAGATTCATTTTCCTTCTTTTGAAAAGTTTGTTTCGGATTATTTTCCCTTAAAAATGAAAGGTGAAAATGTGTATGAGAATTGGTTAATAGAAAAGACTGCCAAATTAAGAGTTTTTAACATGTTTTCAAAATTTTTCATCGAATAAAATTAGAAAACTTCCAATGAGTAACAAAGTCCATATTTTTTTATGAATAAACTTGATAGAAATACTGATTTTTATCGGCAATTTATATCTTTACGAATGTTAATACTTTAAAAGTCAGACCACCTTGCTGTCAGAGATCAAAAGTTAAACAATTTTTCGATTAAAACTTTGTATTTTCTGACCTCTGAAAATAAAATGGTGTGGCTCCTAACCTCTATTTAGAACCGACTAAAATTTAAAACTGCTACACATTCCCTTAAATTAATGTCAAATTTTCCAAATATCAAAGAAGGACTCGTGAGTATCGAAGCACTCGAAAAGGAGTTGAATTTAAAGCAATTACAAATTACCAGGTTGCTTAATATCACACAAGCTATCAATAATAATGTGACGGCAGTGGACTTGTTTGCGATGTACGAATCTTTTTTGAGCTGGGAAATGGGTGTAAAAAAAATGGCGCTATTTTTTAGGAATGAAGACGCTTTTCGTTGCTGTGCGTCAATTGGCATTCCAAAGGTACTTTTAGTAAAAGATATTAGTGATAAGTTACCAACTTATACTCGATTGTTGAATTTAGAAGAGACGGAACATCCCTTGATTAAGGAATTTAATGTGGTCATTCCCGTGGCGCACAAAGAGATACCGCTGGCTTACGTTTTCATCGGTGGTTTTGGAGAAAAAGAGGATATGTACAATAAGGTGCAACTCATCACAGCGATTACCAATATTGTTGGGGTTGCAATTGAAAACAAGCGGCTTTTTAACCGCCAAATCGAACAGAAACGCCTTAATCGAGAGATGGAATTGGCAACTGATATGCAGCGGATGCTGATACCGATGGAACTACCCAAAGGTAAGGGTTATGAGCTTGCCAGTATCTACAAACCACACTTGAATGTTGGCGGTGACTACTATGATTTTATTGAATTTCCAGAGGAAGATACGGTGGCGTTTTGTATTGGTGACATTTCTGGAAAAGGGTTGGCAGCAGCCTTGCTAATGGCAAATTTCCAAGCCAATTTTCACAGTTTGATTAGTCGCCGTATCCCATTAGAAGAATTTATTCAATTGCTAAATTCTGCGGTGTTGAAAATCACCAAAGGAGACCGTTTTATTACGTTTTTTGTCGCGCAGTTTAATCGAACGACCCGCAAATTGACCTATATCAATGCAGGCCACAATCCTCCCGCGATTGTCAAGGATGACGAGATTTTTCTCATGACAAAAGGTTGTACTATCTTAGGCATTTTTGATGAATTGCCTTTTATTGAAGTTGGTGAACTGACTATCGAAAACGATGCTTTAATGATGCTTTTCACTGATGGGTTAATTGATATAAAAAATAACAAAGGAGACTTTTTAGACCAAGAATATGGTCTAGAATTTATGCTCAAAAATTCCAAATTGACGGCACAGGCATTTAATGATAAAATGATGAGCGAAATTGAGGACTTTAGTTCGGACAAAGAATTCCCTGATGATTTTACAATCTTGACTTGTAAAATTTTTAAAAATTAACGCTATTAGCAGAGCGCAAACTGAAGATTTGCGGTACACTTAATCCCTAGCGTCCGTCGAACAAAAACTGGAAATAGTAGAAGTTATGTCTCAAAAAAGGAATAATATTCTTAATATTGTCGGAACAGACACCAAAATTAACCAATTTCAAATCAACTTTTAATAGGAGAGTGGACTTAAAATATGAAAAAGAAAGACGTAGCAGGATTATTAGCCATTGTTTTAGGCGGATTTGGCATACACCAATTTTATCTCGGAAAAAAAGGTTGGGGTATCTTTCATTTGGTATTGATGTTCTCAATGGCACAGAGTCCAGTTGATTTCCTTCCATTATCATATATGATTGCGTGGATTTCAGCCATCATTCTATTCTCGATGGGGAAAGAAGAATTTGACGACAAGTACAATAAAAAATACCGTGAATCTGACCAATTTGGTGGCAAGCGCACAGATTATAATAGAAACAGTCGGACACAGCAACGCGAACAACGTTGGGACGGACGTCAGAAAACACGCGAAAATCGTTGGGAAAAACGTACCGATAATCATCAATCTCAACGCGAAACAGCCAAGCCAAAATCCCGTCAAAAACCCAATCCATATAAGCAAAGTGGCATTCAGAAATACAAAGATTATGATTACGATGGTGCGATAGTAGATTTTAAAAAATCACTTGAAGTTGACCCTGCTGATATTGCGACACATTTTAATTTAGCCTGTGCGTATTCTTTAAATGAAGCGGCGGAACGGTCATTTTTCCATTTAGACAAAGCAGTTTCATTGGGTTTTAAGGAAACTTCTAAAATAAAAGAGCATGATGCGCTCGCTTATTTGCGTATTCAAAAAGAATTTGATAACTTTGAAAATAATAACTATCGAACTCCGAAAAAGTCTATTTCTTTGAAAAAAGAAGAAGCAAAAGAGGATTTATTAAGTACTCAGCCAGACTTGCTTGACCAATTGAAAAAGCTCGGAGAATTGAAAGAAAAAGGGTTACTCACAGAAGAAGAATTCACCGCTCAGAAACAAAAATTGCTTCGGTAATTTTGCAGGGTTAAAAAGCATTATATACAACACAACCTACATTTCTACCTGCGTTGACGGCATTCTCAAAAACATACGGGAAAACTTACTTAATCTATTGTTGCCAACAATAAACTCAATTGCCTGTTCTAATAACAGATAATTAACCGACCTGCTGGCAACAAAAGGGACTAAAAACTGTTTTTCTATAAAGCCATTTTGCAATTTATGAGGTATTTTCAAAATAGCAAAATGACGCAAAAACGCAAACGCTATGGTTGCTGAAAATTTAATTTCGAGCGCAATTTTACCGCTCAGAACGTCAGATACTGGAGAGGAAGCCATACAAGTTATGGAAGATTTTTACGTCCGTCACTTACCAATTGTCAATGATAAGCAATTGTTAGGCGTCGTTTCGGAAGATGATATTCTGCTCCACGATGTCCACGAAGCGGTTGGCTCGTATGCCCTTTCACTACTCAAACCTTATGTCAAAGCACAAGACCATATTTATGAGATTATGCGGCTGTTGTCAGAAAATTCGCTGACCATCATCCCCGTTGTGGACTACGATAATAATTATATAGGCATGATTGCGATGGAAGATGTCCTGAATTATTTTGCTAAAACGGGTACGTTTTCAGAGCAGGGCAGCATCGTAGTTTTGGAAATGCACCGACGGGATTATTCCTTGGCAGAGATTTCCAGAATCGTGGAATCAGAAAGTGCTGCGGTACTAAGTTCCTTTATTACTTCGGATTTGGAAACACCTCGAATTGATGTTACGGTGAAAATCAATCGTCCAAATATTCAGAATATCCTCGCGTCGTTTGAGCGTTTTGAATATAATATTAAGGCGTCGTTTAATGAGAGTGATTATTTGGATAGCTTGCAGGAACGGTATGATTCGTTGATGAGTTATTTGAATGTTTAAAAATTATATTTTGGAAATAAAAAGCCTGAATTTCGCGCGAAATTCAGGCTTTTTATTTCCAAAACTATCAATTAAAAAATCTGCACTCGCACCCCAACATTCATCCCCACAGACCAATAATTCTGCTTCAACGGATAATTAGCATTCGTAAAAGAATCCATATAATATCTAAAATGCGGCTCAGCCATTACATGCAGTCGATTCCCAACTTTATAATTCAAACCAACGCTACCGAATAAACTCATGCCCACTGAACTATTGAACGCTTCGTAATGTGGTTCTTCCGTGGAAGTGAAATTAACTGGTGTTAAATTAGGACTTAAAAACTCTCCCTTTTGTTCAAACAACACATTAAAATATGCACCACCATTCAACGATAACGTCCAATCTCTATCACGCACTTCGTAGCCCAAAATAACCGGAATATCCACCATTTTAAGCCGATTATAAGTCGTCTTGATGCGCTGCCCAACGATAGTGTCTATCTGTGTACCAATAATATTACCGTTCACATCCTTAATTTCATAAATATCAATATCCGTCGTCGTTCCATCAAAAAGGTCTAATTTTTCATTAATTTGAGAATACGCAACCCCCGACCGCAACGCGATGCCATTTGCCAAAACCAACGATGCCCGAACCGTTGAACTAAAACCCAATCGACTCGTCTCCGTGCTATCCCGAATGGCTGCATAGCCTGCCAAATCATCATTTTTATCCACTAAAGTCCGATTGGCATAAGCTAGACCAGCAAGCACGTCTATATAAAAACGTGGCGGCCCTTTCTTCCCGCTATCGTATGAATTGAAAGCGTAGCAAGGATCTGATTTTCCGAAAATCAACACTGATAACTTGAGAGATTCGAGCGCATTTAAATTATTGTTTCCACCCCGTTTTTTAGTTAAATCAGAAGGCGTAGATTTAGAAATTCCAGTTAAATCTGTTGTATTAGTGAATGCTTGTTCTAATCCATTCCTTGCACCAATTTTTGAATTAAATTCATTTTCAAAACCAACTCTATTCGCTGCATTTTGATTAATAATATTAGCGGACTTTACAAAGGGCATTTGTTTAGAAACAGCATTAGAAATAAGTTTAGAAATAGAATTTTTCGATGTTTTTTCAATTAGATTTTCAACAGCTAAGTGCTCAGCATTTAAGGAATTATTATTCGTTGTATTTTCAACCGTTTCCGTTTTTACATTTTCGGTAGCTGCCTTCGTTTCATTTTCGTTTTCATCAAAAACGATTGCACCTTCTTTCTGCGTCATATCCCGTACATGCTCCCCCGCCAACTGCTCCTTATCCGTTCCCTCTAGTCCACCATGCTGCGCCGTAAGCCATGCGCCGTAAGCCGTAAAAGCAAACAAAATTACCAATGCCAGCCATTTCTCATGCCGTTGAAACAGCAAAAGTCCTCGCGTTTTAGGCGAGCGTTGATTATCTATCGCATTCCAGAGCCCAGCTGGGACTTCAGAAGCATAGCCTCCAAGCTTTTCTTTAAAAATCTGATCCGTCGTGTTCGGTGTCTTCATCTGAACGATTTTTAAGCAATGTAGAACGTTCATTTTAAGCTACTTTTTGCAGTTTAATCACCATGCCTTGCAACATTTTTCGAGCTTTTACCAATTGCGACCGAGAAGTACTTTCGCCAATGCCCATCAATTCGGCAACTTCGGCGTGACTATATCCTTCTATCGCGTAAAGGTTGAAAACTACCCGATAACCTTCGGGCAAACTCGCAACCAATTTCAATAATTCCTCTTCGTGCAAATGCGAAAAAACTGTGGGGTCGGCAGCCCCTTCCTGATAGCCTTCCAATCCGATTTGTTCTTTTTGATAGCTGCTTTTCTGGTAGTTTTTGAGAGCCACGTTGACCATCACCCGCCGAATCCAGCCTTCAAAAGAACCCGTTGATTTGAAAGTATGAACTTTATTAAATACCCGAATAAACCCTTCTTGCAACAAGTCTTGCGCCTCCGAATTGTGTCGAGCATATCGCCTGCAAACCGTCAACATCTTACCTGCATATAGCCGAAAAACCTCCTGCTGAACAGTTCGGTTTTCATTGATGCAGCCTTTGACTAATTGCGCTTCGGTCACAGGTAAATTTTTTGGTTGGAAATCAATTAAATGCCAGCACCTAAATGAGGAGCAGTTTAGCTCTTAAGTAACAATGAGTATTGATTTCAATTTTTTGTCCAAAAATTTTGGTTTCGTCTTGGATTTACGCCCTCTTTAGGGGCTGAGGTAATTGATGTTTTGGTAGTTTATAAAAGGAAGATACGCCAAGTCTCGCTTTCGTTGCCTGACTTGCAGCATTTTTCATTAATATCGGTATTTTTTCTTGAAAAATCAGCATATAAAGACGTTTTGCTTAATTTTTTACAAAAAAAAAGACCCAAATCAACATTGTGATTTGAGTCTTTTTAGCGTTTTAGAATAAATTTTTATCCACAACCAGTCAACTTCTTCTACGCCTAACCCTACGCCGTGAGACATCCACCGTCTGCCGTGAAACTTATTTTTTACCACCAAACAAGCCGCCCAAGATTTTCATCCCAAAACCAGCTGCTTCGTCCATAATGCTACCGTCACCATCTTTATCCAAGAATCGCGTCGCCAAATCCATCATCGGATTGTTATTTGCTTTTTGGGTTTGAACCGTACCGTTCAACAAAGAAGATAAACCATCAAGTCCCAAGTTATTTGCCTTTTTCTGCTTGCCCAACATGCCCATGACCATTGGTGCCAACATGCCCATCAAGTTACCAGATTGTCCTGAAGACAACCCGCTCAACTTACTCAACATTTCCATTGCATTTCCTTCTTTTCCTCCCAAAATATGCTTCAACATACCCGCACCATTGGTTGCTCGACTTGTCGGCGCAGCATCCGTTTGCGACGCTCCAGCCATCATGCCCATCAAGTCATCCAAAACACTACCATCATGATCACGTTCAAGTGCACTTGCCAAGCCAGAAGCACCTTCTTTAGTAGATGAGTTCTTCGCCAATGCACCAATGATTGTAGAAAGCGCACCTTCCGCAGCAGTTGCCGTTTGTTTCTTATCCGCACCACCAAGTTGTTTGCTTAGTTGATCAATCATTCCTTCGGTCAACTGACCTTGTAGCATTTCAATTAAGTTTGCCATTTAAATTCTAATTTTATTGTTTGAAAAATGAAACTTCAAAGTATGAAGTTATAGGCTCTAATGAAGTATCAATCTCTGGCTAAGTTTTCCATAGAGGTTTGAGCTATATCATAAAACCAATTTCATGACGTATAGATGAGTAATAAGTAAGTGCCCCTAAATAATCGACACTTTTCGACAGGACTATTTTCCGTTTAAAAAACTTAAAAACGCCTTCAATAGAAGGACTATTAAAGGATTTTTTAAATTTCTTAAACAAAAAATATCCTCT
>JBLHWU010000072.1:0-26899 GCA_047629355.1 Saprospiraceae bacterium
AGATGGATTTATAGCCGTTTATCAATTGCAATTGCAAGGTAAAAGAAGAATGGAAGTTGTCGATTTTTTGAATGGATATACCTTTGAAGAAGATTCATCAATGCCGCTTTGATACACGGTAAGAAATGAGAATTAAAACGCATAATTCAAAGTGACTTAAACATAATCAAATAGCTAATTTTAGCCTTCCAAAAGCTATGTGGCTATGTGAAATTCTATGTTCGCTATGTGATAAAAAGTTGCGCCACGAATTCACCTAATTTTTTGTTATTTAATCCCCGCCAATACACCAACTTACAAATTCACTAATAATCAAAACATAAAACATGAAAGACCTCGCACTTCACTGGAAAATCATCATCGGACTCGTCCTCGGTATCATTTATTCCTTCCTTGCCAGCTACATGGGTTGGAATGAATTTACCATCAATTGGATTGACCCATTCGGAACGATTTTTATCAAATTATTGAAATTTATTGCCGTTCCATTGGTGCTATTTTCCATCATTATGGGGATCTCTGCCTTGCCTGATTTATCGAAATTAGGTTCGATGGGTACGAAAACATTGGTCGCTTATTTAATTACCACGATAGCTGCGGTCAGCATTGGTTTATTTTTGGTCAACTTTTTTCAGCCAGGCAAGCAGATTTCAGAAGAATTGCGCCTCACCAATCGTTTGAAATATGAGCTTTGGGTAAATCAAACAGATGGTGTAGAAATTTTGGATGGTAAAAATTTCACCGATGACCCAAAATACGCAGCTAATATTGAGAATGCTAAAAAAGAGTTAGAGTCGGACCAAGAAAAAGCGATGCAGGATAAGGATTTGAAGTTGGATAAGAAACTGGAAGAAGCAAAAAAGAATGACTCTTCAAGTCCACTAAGTTTCGTCGTTGATATGGTTCCAGATAACATCTTTGCTGCCTTAACCGACGGAAAAAAGATGTTGCAAGTCATATTCTTTGCGATATTTTTTGGTTTAGTCCTCGTGATGCTGCCTAATAAGACGACTCAACCTATCGTGAATGTCGTCAATGGATTAAACGAAGTTTTCCTGCGCATGGTAGAGTTAATCATGGATGCAGCCCCATTTTTCGTCTTCTGTTTGATGGCAGGCGTGATTGCAAAAATGGCCGATACGCCCGCTGAAGTATTTGAAATTTTCAAAGGTCTGGCGTCTTATTCCGTCGTTTTGCTAATTGGTTTAGGGTTTATGATATTTGGATTCTATCCATTTTTCATGAAGCTATTTGTCAAAGAAATTAGCTATATGCGTTTTTTCAAAAAAATCAGTCCAGCGCAATTCTTAGCATTTTCGACCAGTTCGAGTGCCGCGACTTTGCCCGTGACGATGGAATGTGTACGCGATAATATTGGTGTATCTAAAAATGTGACCAGCTTCGTTTTGCCTATCGGAGCGACCGTGAATATGGACGGAACGAGTATGTACCAAGCGATAGCAGTGGTATTTTTGGCACAAATGCACATGGTTGATTTGACAATTGCGCAGCAGTTGACGATTGTCTTGACCGCTACTTTGGCGTCAATTGGTTCAGCGGCAGTGCCGAGTGCGGGTTTGGTAATGATGATTGTAGTTTTGCAATCTGTTGGCTTGAATCCGGCTTGGATTGCGATTATTTTCCCTGTGGATAGAATTTTGGATATGTGCCGAACGGTGGTGAATGTGACGGGTGATGCGACGGTTTCAACGTTGATTGCGAAGTCAGAAGGAGAATTGAATGAGGAAATTGCCCGAAGTTAAAGTCAATGAAGAATGAAAAATTAAGAATGGGGCTATAGGATTTTTTGTGAACTCCTGGATTTTGACGCTGATTAAATTGATATTTGAAAAGCTAGAAAATCCTCAAATCTTCTAGCTCCAATAAAATACATTGTGCGCTACTTGCGGCAGCGCGGGTTGGATTTTGAGGGATAAAAGCGATTTTTACAAACCACTTTTGTCCCTCAAACGCCCTTTGCTTTTATTATCAAGATAATTACGGTACCCTAATTATTTGTTCCGTTCTATGTTTTAAGCCAACCATTTTTTTAGCAAATATTTTTAAGTATTACCACAAGGTTTTCTATTTTTCAACATCTAAGCTAATGTATTTGGATTCTAAACCTACCGTTTAGCGGTTTTTTTTCTTACAAAAATTGTAAGAAAACGCTACAAAATCTTAAAAAGATGACCAATGATGAACTATTACACAAATGGGTAAATCGAACCATTTCCTCCAAAGAATTAGTAATTTTCAACCAACGTCCGGAGTATCAAGAACTCACCGAATTGTACCGTCAAACGGAACATTTGGCAACACCTACTTTTAATAAAAAGAAGGTATTGCAAAATATTCTGGCGCAAGATAAAAGTCCACTTCGGGTGCAGCGAGAAGCGAAGACGGTGTCCTTTGCCAGCTATTTTAAATATGCGGTGGCGGCGAGTTTAGTACTATTCGCAGGATGGTTTTACTTTAATTTAGATAGCACCACAACCGTTTTAACGGCAGCAAGCGAGCAAAAAAATGGCGCATTGCCCGACCAATCGACTTATGTTTTAAATGCAAATAGTGAATTGGCATTTAGTGAAAAAACATGGTCAGAAAATCGGGTATTGGAATTGGTAGGCGAAGCATTTTTTAGAGTCCAAAAAGGCAAGAAATTTCAAGTAAAAACAGGGAATGGAAGCGTGCAAGTTTTGGGAACACAATTCAATGTGTTTGCGCGAGGGGATATATTGGAAGTGACTTGTAAAGAGGGTAAAGTTTCCATTTTAGCCAGCAACGGCAATACTTTAAAGGAATTATTGCCGAACGAAGCCGTGCGCATTAAAAAGGATAAAATTTTAGATACCTGGACAACCGAAGCGAAAGATGTGGCAAGTTGGACAACAGGAATTAGCAAATTTCGGAAAGTAACAATTGCAACCATTTTAGCAGAGTTAGAGCGCCAATTTGATATTAAAATCATCGCTAACGACATTGATAAAACCCAGGTTATTACTTGTAATTTTCAACATGAAAATCTGGAATTGGCTTTAAAGACAGCCTTGACAGCAGCAGGTATTAAATATCGCATCGCAGGTAAAGAAGTGTTTTTATCTGAATAAAAAACGACGTATTTAAAACACGGTGATTTTGAAAATTACCCTATTTTAAACCGAAATATTTTACATGAAGCAAATCACAATTTTACTGCTCCTTTTTTGCAGCATCCAAGTATTTTCACAAACAACTATTTCGCTGACCGCAAAGGATCTACCTTTAGAAAAAGTATTGCTTCAATTAGAAACGGAGCATAATTTTCTGTTTTCTTATGCTGAAAAAGACATTGAGGATATTAAAATTTCCATTCAAACAAAAGACGAATTAGTCCAACCTTTTTTTCAAAAATTATTAAAAAATACCTCACTTCAATTTGAAATTGTTAATGACAATTACGTGCTATTAACACGCAAGAATGACGTTTCAAAACCAACAGAACAACTTACCCAAATTTGCGGAAAAATATTAGATAAACTGACGCAAGCCCCCCTACCCTACGCCAATGTTTATTTCCAAAAATCGCAGCAAGGCATGTACGCCAAAGCGAATGGTAATTTTCAATTAAAAACAGACTTAAAAACACAAGATTCTTTGATAGTCAGCTATGTCGGGTATCAAGAACAAAGATTTTTGGCGAAAGATTTCATTAAAAACCCTTGCCTAAATGTGGAATTGGAATACTCGATTCTACCCGATGAAATTATCGTGGTGAAGGATTATTTGACAGATGGAATTGACTTGAAAAAAAATGGATTGAGTACGCAAATCTCGCCCAATCGACTCGGTAGCTTACCGGGACAAGCCGAGCCAGATGTGATGAAAACGATTCAGTTTTTACCCGGTGTTTCGAGTCCAGGAGAGACGAGTTCGGACATCTACATTCGGGGTGGGACGCCTGACCAAAACCTGATTTTGTGGGAGGATATTCCCATCTACCATTCGGCGCATTACTTTGGATTGATTTCGGCATTTAATCCATATATTATGGATAAAGTGGACGTCTACCGCAGTGGTTTCGGCGCGCAATATGGCGGAAGAGCTTCGGGAGTGATTGATTTGCAAACCGTAGAATATAAAAAGCCAAAACCACTATTGGGTGCAGGCATCAACTCCACAACAGCCTATCTTTTCGGAAAACTCTCGATGGCTAGAAATAAGGCGTCTGCCACTTTTTCGGTACGACGGTCTATTACCGACGTTTGGGAAACACAAACCTACAACAAACTGACCAACAGAGTATTACAAGGTATTTCTTTTGGAAAATTCAACGACATTAACAACTTACCACCAGATGCAGAATTTAAACACAGCTTTGCTTTTTTAGATGCCAACTTAAAGTTAACCGCAGATTTAGGTAAGAAAACCAAGGCAGCGGTTAGCTTATTTTACAATACAAATCAACTGAATAATTTCTTTTTAGACACCAAATCTACACTCGTTCAAAGAGATAGTTTTGATTTAAAACATCAAGGTTTTAGTGCTGCGATTGAACAGGAATGGAGCAATCATTTTTCGAGTAAAATAACGGTTATTTCCTCTGATTATGATTACGATTATTTTCATATAGAAATAAGAATGTTGCCCAACCCTCGCAATGAATTTGTGGCTAAAATGAGTAAAATCAATGAGCAACAATTAATCCTGTCCAATCAACATCAATTGGCTGGCAATCATCGTTTGAAATGGGGCTATCAATACACCAATTATGACGTAAAATCTGGTTTTGAAGAAAGACGCGGCAATCGACCGCCAATCGGTGAAGGATTGAATACAGCGGGGAAATTACAGGTACTATTTTCAGAAATTTCGACCGATAAAAATAAGCGATTCGGAGTCGATGCGGGCTTACGATACAGCTATTATTCGCGGTTGAAAAAATCGTATTTTGAGCCGCGACTTCATTTAAAATATACGCTTAGCCCTTCACTGGATTTGCACGCCAATGCCGGTCAGTATCACCAGTTTTTAAATCGGCTAATTGAGTTAAAAATCAATCGCCCAACGCTGATAGACAATCCTATTTGGGTATTGGCGAATGATAAACAAACGCCTGTGGTAACTGCATTTCAGTATCAAGTTGGAGCAATATTTCATAAAAATGGATGGATCGTAGATGTACAGAGTTATTATAAAAAATTGACCGGAATTACGTCTTCTTCGCTGGGTTTTGAGTTACTGCCACAGGAAGGATTTGATGCGGGAGAATCCAGAATTAAAGGACTGGATTTATTGGTCAAAAAGCGATGGAAAAACTATCGTTCTTGGTTGAGTTATTCCCTTTCTAAAGTAGATTATTTCTTTGACAATTATGCGGCAACATCTTTTCCTGCAGCCTATGACCAACGACATTCCGTAAGTTGGGCAAACCTTTTTTCTTATAAAAACTGGGACTTTTCATTGGGTTTTTCAATGACTTCAGGTACGCCTTATACGATGATTACTGATTATCAATTGCAGCCAAACCCCATGCCTGGCCCTGACTTTGTCGAAGTTGAATATGATGAAATTAATAGTCAAAACCTCCCCCTCAATCACCATTTAGATGCTTCTGTCAGCTACCGTTTCTTACCTAAAAATACCAACCGTTGGGAAGGCAATATAGGTGTTTCTATTTCCAATATTTACAATCAGCAGAATGTCTATACCCGAGAATATGCTGTGGATACCAATGGAGAAAATCCTAAGATTCAATTTTTTGATTATAAAACATTGGGGATTACGCCAAATTTGGTACTGCGTTTTGAATGGCATTAGCTCGTTATTTATTTAAAAATAAGAGGAGTTTGAGGAGGAAGAATGATTTTATAAAATCATTCTTCCTCCTCAAAACGCTCCCCGCGCTGCCGCAGGCAGCGCGCAGTGTGTTTTTGAGGGGCGGCTTCTGGTTTGCAACCAGAAGCCGCCCCTGAAACTCCCTTTAATCAGGTCACATTGACCAAATAAATCATTTAGCACCAAAAAATAGCTTTCTGTCTAAAATTTTCCTGCGCTTATCTTTTCCTTACTATTTTTGAATATTCAATCACCTTTTTTAAAATAACACTTATGCGGTATTTCTGTTTAATCACTCTAAATCTACTCCTTTTCACTTCCATTATGGCTCAGCAACCAGGCAAAATTATGGATGCTGATTTAAAAGAGAACAATGCCAAAACGGATGTTTTTTTAAAAAAAATGTACGCCAATAAATTCTTGAATGGAACGCTATTAATAGCGGAAAAAGGTAAAACGGTTTACCACAATAGTTTTGGGCTAGCAAATCCAGAAACAGGCGAAAAATTGAGCCCCAATGCGTCCTTTCGATTGGCTTCCGTGAGTAAACAGTTTATTGGAATGGGTATTATGATTTTGCAAGAAAAAGGAAAGCTAGATTATGACGATAATATCAAAAAATATTTGCCAGAATTGCTGTACGAAGATATCACGGTTCGGAACTTATTGAACCACACTGGTGGACTGCCAGATTATATGTCTTTATTTGAAAACAATTGGGACACGGAAAAACCACAAGAGGAAAGAAAGACGGCTTTCAATGCAGATATGGTCGCAATGTTTGCCAAAAAAATGCCCGAGATTGATTTCAAACCTGGTGACAAATACGATTACAGCAACACTGGATTCGTCTTATTAGGAGAGATAATTGAGCGCGCTTCTGGTCAACCTATTCGCGATTTCTTACAGGAAAGCATTTTTGATAAAGCAGGCATGACGAACTCACAGGCATTCAGTACTACGGATAAATTTTCGGTCAACAATCGGGTCTATGGATTCTCCTATTCTGCTGATGGTCAAAGTTTTAAAGAAAACGACTGGACATTTCTAAATGGCATGATTGGCGACGGCGGTATCTACGCATCTGCGCCTGATATGTTGAAATGGAGCAACGCTTTGACAGAGAATAAACTGGTCAAACGCAGCACCTTGGAAGAAGCGTACAAACCTGTTACTTTGAACGACGGGACCGTCTCAAATTACGGTTTTGGCTGGGGCTTGAATATCAGCGAAGAAGATGGGCATTTAGAAGGCGTACAGCACACAGGCGGCTGGGTTGGTTTTCGGACAGTGATTGTAAGAAGTTTTGATACAGAGCGTACATTTATCTTGTTAACCAGTAATTCTTCTCGACAATTTGGAGATTTAATGCGAGGTGTCGCGACGATTTGGAAAGGTGGGGAAGCGGTCGTTCCGAATCAATCAGTGACGGTAAAAATTGCGGAACTTTTAGCCAAGAACGTAAGTGAAGAAGAGTTGTTTGAACAGTTTGAAAACTTGCAAAGAAACGAAGCTGATAGGTATGATTTTGAGGAAAGAAATATCAACGATTTTGGCTATAGTTATTTGGGGGAAGGGGAATTGGATAAGGCAATAATGATTTTTAAATTAAATGTCAAAAATTTTCCTGAATCGGCGAATGCTTTTGATAGTTTGGGTGAAGCCTATTTGGCACAAGCCAAGTTGAACTACCAAAAAGCTTATCAAATGAATCCTGCGAATGAAGGGGCGAAAAACATTCTGGAAAAGATGGGCGTTAATACGGAGGGTTTAGTCAAAACAATTGTGATTGAAGATGATTTATTAACCTCATATATCGGTAAATATCAGCTTTCTCCAGACTTTGTTTTCACGGTTCGGAAAGATGGAAAGCAGTTGTTTGTGCAAGCGACAGGGCAGCCAGAATTTGAAGTATTTCCACTGTCTGAAAATAAATTTTATCTAAAAGCAGTTGATGCACAAATTAGCTTTACGGAAGATGCAAAATCGTTGATTTTACATCAAGGTGGCAAGAAGCAGGAAGCAGCAAGGATGAAGAATTAATATGGTCAAAAACAGGGTGATTTTAAAAATCACCCTGTTTCTTTTTTTACAAAAAAAACACAATCAATCATCGAAATACCACCTATAAAGACGCCTTTCTATTACTCCCCCGAAGAAGAAAATCTCAACATTCTTACGCATGGCTTTGGTTGCCTAATGAGTATCATTGGACTTATATTTTTGGTCATTCGGGCACAAGAGCTAAACGATACATTAACGTTAATTACTTTTGCCATTTTTGGACTAAGCCTCATCATTTTGTATGCTGCCTCGACGATTTATCACTCTATACAGACCCCAATATCGCGGCTTCGTTGGGCAATTGGAGACCATTCTGCCATCTACCTTCTGATTGCTGGTTCATATACGCCGTTTACTTTGATAACCTTGCCCGACCCTGTTGGTATAATCCTATTCACTGCCATTTGGTGTTGCGCAGCGATTGGAATGATTTTAAAGTTCTTTTTTACAGGACGGTTTGAAGTAGTTTCTACCATCATGTATGTTTTAATGGGCTGGATGGCAGTTTTTGCATTTAATCCACTTTTGGAAAACTTGGACATGAATGGCGTTTATTTGCTATTTTCAGGTGGCATTTCTTATACCGTTGGCGCATTGTTTTTTCTATTGGATGGAAAGTTGAAATTTAACCACGCCATTTTTCATGTCTTTGTTTTAGGTGGAAGTTTTTGTCATTATTTGGCGATTTATTTTTATGTAATTCCAAAATAAGAAAATGATGTTACGCATTAGGAACACAAATTAAATAAAGTTAGATTCTTGAGAGGGTATTTCGCCCTTCGCCAACCCATCCGCAAGCGGTTCTCTACGTTGAAAATATTTTAGGAATCTTTTCTGCTACGCGCCACTTCGTTCCTACTTTTGAAATAGTCAGTAGGTAGAGATAACGCTTATTTCAAAAGAAAATATCTCTTGTCATTTCGACGGAAGTGGAGAAAATACCAAAATAAAGGTTACTAAATGACGGACTTATTCTTTGACCGTTACTAAGTAACGCCTAGTAATTAAGTCTTAATCTTTACACGCTCAAAAATCAACATTTTAACACCTGAATACATACACACGACTTACTTATACTGCCCAAAAATTCCACTATCAAACGGCGTCCAAAAAGCCGCTTTCTGCCCACAAGCTTTCAGCGCATCATTTGTCCAAGTATTGCAAGTATAGCTCATATTGAAACTGCCTTTCGCATCATAGAAAGCATCCGTTTTGCCATACATTTGGTCAGTGTCAATGAAGATGTAGTCACCATTTTCATCCGTGATTAAACTCGCTTGAACGTAGGCAATCAAGCGCGCGTATTGGTCTTCCGTCAAAAACATTTTCACATAATCTTCGTCCTCCGTCATCTTTTTATAATAAGTCGCATGAATCGCCGAAGTGCTGAGCGAAAATGCCGCCTTAAATGCCACGCTAAATTTCAAATCTGACCACTGTGGTGTTTCCAAATAAAAACCCTTGTCGCCCCAACCTATCGCGAGAAAATTCATCGCCGTGTCCTTGCTAACTGTATTAGAATAAGGCATCTTTTTAGACCAATCAATTTGTGGCGTTCTGACAGGCATTACGATGTCAGTATGTACGCCGTTGGTAATGATGAAAGCGGGAATATCAGGAGTGGTTTGGATTGCTTCTACTTCGACGCCAATTTTGGATAGACCAAAGGCGAGTAGCCAATAAATACCGATAAATACAATGAAAAACAAGAGGAAAAAGCCAATGTATTTGAAGATTTTTTTTAGAATTGTCATCATTTTTTGTTTAATGATGAATGATGAACTATAAATGATGAATAGCTGCAAAAATTCATCATTCCTCATTTATCGTTTATCATTCCTTAAAGTCAAATGTAGTAATTTTGTCGGAAACAGTTAATATTTGGACAACAAGGTAGGCATTTTCCTATATTTGCCGTTTTTTAGGACAGTGGACTTTAGTCCACAGAAGTAATCAACTATCAATCACAATGTGGACTAAAGTCCACTGACCTGTAAACACTAAATTTATCCTTGAATTTTCTAAAAAAAATAGCATTAAAAAAACTAGATAAACTGCTCGTCGGCAGCTTTTTACCGCCGTTCGTTGCAACATTTTTCATCGCACTGTTTGTCTTGGTGATGCAGACGCTTTGGGTCTATATCGACGACATCGCGGGTAAAGGCGTCGGCTTCTTTTTATTGGTCGAATTGGTGGCGTATATGTCGGTATCAATGATTCCGATGGCGTTACCGATTGCGGTGTTGATTTCTTCAGTAATGGTACTGGGAAATATGGCGGAAGAGTACGAATTGTCAAGCATTAAATCGGCGGGTGTATCGTTGTGGCGAGTGATGAATCCATTGATGTTTGTAGTATTTGGGGTGTCGATATTGTCATTTTTTTGCAGTAATAATTTGATTCCTATTTCTAATTTAAAATTCAAATCACGACTGTACGATATTCGCAAACAAAAGCCGACGTTGAGTATGGAAGAGGGTATGTTTAACGATGATTTCCAGGGATATTCTATTCGAATTGGCAAGAAATTATCGGATAATAAATCCATTGAAGATGTGCTATTATACGACCACCGCGAAGAAGGGAAAGGACGTTTAATGTCGGTAACAGCGGAGAAGGGCATGATGTATTCGACCAAAGATGAGCAGTTTTTTATCATGGAATTGTTTGAGGGCAATCAGTATAATGAATCAAAGCCAACGAAGAAAGAGGGGAAGGAGAATTATCCGTTTGTCAGGACCTCTTTCAAAGAATGGACGAAGGTTTTTGACCTGAATGAATTTGAAATGGATAGGACAGATGAAGGGCTTTTTAAGTCCCACCACTCCATGTTAAGTAGTCGGCAATTGTTGGTTGCGGTTGATTCAATTGATACTAAAATTGATGCTAAAATAGAATCGAATTCTACCAATGCCGACAAATATTTTTACTTTTTTAATAAAATTAGAATTGAAAAGAAAAAAGAGGAAGGAAAGGCGAGAAATGAGGAACGAGCTAAAAAAAAGAAAGAAGAATTAAAAAAATATGGGGTCAAACCAAAGGAGGAAGGAAAGGATAAAGCAAAGGAGGATAAAATAAAAAAAGACGTTAAAAAATCGGCAAAAACTTCGCCTAAAAAAACGGAGAAAAAGAAAAGTCCTCCTAAAAAAGCAAGCAACAAAAAACCCAAAAACACACCTAAAAAAGACAATAAATCCGGTCAAGCCAATAAAAAACGAAATGACCGAAAGTTAATTAAACAGACAATCAGTAAGCCATTGAATGAGTATGCTTCAATGGCTCAAATATTTGATAAAACGAGATTGACGACGCTACTTGATAAAGCTAAAACGAGTGCGCGAAGTATCCATAGTTCGACCGATTCGACTTTAAAATCATTGAAACGCATTAAAGAAAATCGAGTTAAGCATGTCTTTGAATTGCATTATAAATTCAGCATGGCAATGGCTTGTTTTATCTTCCTGTTTGTAGGTGCGCCGATGGGTGCGATTGTGAAGAAAGGAGGCTTTGGTTTTCCTTTGTTGATTTCGATTATCTTTTTTGTGATATTTGTGATTCTAACTATTTTTAGTAAAAATATTGCAGAACGTTTTGTGATTGATGCAGTTTTGGCGGCTTGGATTCCTTGTTTAGTAGTCTTTCCGATCGGATTGCTGCTGACTTGGGTTGCGATGACGGATGCGAGTTTGCCGAATGTAAAAACGATGTTTTCGACTTTAAAAGCGAAGTTTGAGCAAGTAGCAAGTAGCAAGTAGCAAGTAGCAAGTAGCAAGTAGCAAGTAGCAAAATATAGTCCGCAATTGGTGCTTTCTGTAAAACAAAACTACGAAGTGGTTAACAAAATCTAACACACAAATATTTTAATTCAATTCTTTCTGCATGAAGCAAATCCTCCAAGACAACCGCTGGTTTTTCTACTTTTTTGCCACTTGGCTATTGGTTATTGGCTATTTTTTAATAACTTTTGAAAAAGGCGATGCTTTGCTTTTTTTCAATCAACAACACTCGCCTTTTTGGAATACCTTCTTTACTTATGTCACCAAATTAGGGGAAGAAGGCATCTATATTGTGACGATTTTATCTTGCCTTTTTATTCGTTTCCGTTATTCTATTTTGTTTTTATTGACCGGTGGATTCGTCGCTGTTTTAAGCTTTTTGGCGAAGCAATTTTTTAAATATGACCGACCATTTACTTTTTTTGACAAACAAGGAATTATTGAAAAAATCGACTTTATTGATGGTCTTTATATTTTGAAAGGAACGACTAGTTTTCCATCGGGACACACAATGTCAGCTTTTGCGGTATATGGATTGGTTGTGTTGTTACTGCCTATTGCTTATAAAAGATGGGCTTCGATTCCGTTGTTGCTGATTGCTATGCTGGTGGGGATTTCAAGAGTTTATTTGGTGCATCATTTTTTAATGGATATTTGTTTGGGGTCTATTTTGGGGGTTTTGGTGGCGATTTTAGTTTATTATTTTCAGAAGAAAGTAGCTATCCGGGAGACGCGTTTGATTGATGGAAATTTGAAGCAGGTCTTGAATTAAATTGCGCGTTGCTAATGTGATGTGTTCTTAGATAGGATGGTGATATGGGTGGAACGGATTAAACGGATTTCAATTAGGTCTGATGCCTTTATTTTAAAGCTAAGAAAGTAAGCCTTGTTCTTCATATTCCTCGTATTTTCGACAATGTTAAGCAATGATTTAGAAATATCTTAATTTGGTCTTTCGTAGGTTAATCTTTGGTCTTTAGCAAATTTAGTTTTTTTTTTGAAAACTGTAAAGATTTGAAATTCAAAAAAATAAAGCATTGTGATTAATGTCGTAAAAAACTACTTTTGCACTATTCTAATTACAAAACCTTTGGACGTGCTGCCGTCAACCGTCAACCGTCCACCATCAACCGTCTAAAAATGGCAGGCAATATTTTTGGTAATACCTTTAAAATCAGTACGTTTGGAGAATCTCATGGTAAAGCCATTGGGGTCATTATCGATGGCTGCCCCGCAGGTTTAGCAATTGATGAAGACTTCATTCAAAGCGAATTGGCACGTCGCCGACCAGGGCAATCCAAAATTGTAACCCAACGAAAAGAGAGCGATACCGCACAGATTTTATCTGGTATTTTTGAAGGAAAAAGTACGGGAACACCCATTTCTATCGTCATTTACAACGCCGATGCTCGGTCGAAAGATTATAGCCACATTGCTGATAAATTTCGTCCTTCACATGCAGACTTCACATATCATGAAAAGTATGGCGAAGTAAGAGATTATCGTGGCGGAGGTCGTTCTTCAGCAAGAGAAACGGCAGCGAGAGTAGCAGCCGGTGCGATTGCTAAGTTATTTTTAAAAGAAAAAGGAATTGAGATTAACGGCTATGTCAGTCAGGTTGGACAGTTGAAGTTAGAAACAAAGTATCAAGATTTAGATTTTTCAAAAACAGAAAATACACCCATTCGCTGCCCTGATTTAGACATGGCTGTGCAAATGATTGACCATATTAAAGTCGTCAAAAAAGCGGGCGATACGATTGGCGGAGTCGTCAATTGCGTCATTCAAGGTTGTCCTTCGGGCTTGGGCGAACCTGCTTTTGACAAATTACACGCCGAATTGGGCAAGGCAATGTTGTCCATCAACGCTTGCAAAGGCTTTGAATACGGCTCTGGTTTTGAGGGCGTTACGATGCGTGGGTCAGCGCACAACGATGTGTTTTTTGAAGAAAATGGGCAAGTAAAAACGAAGACCAATTATTCGGGTGGTATCCAAGGTGGTATTTCGAATGGGATGGATATTTATTTCCGATGTGCCTTCAAACCCGTAGCGACAATTGTGCAATCTCAACAGTCTGTGAATGAAAAAGGAGAAGCAGTAGAAGTGGTTGGAAAAGGACGACATGACCCTTGCGTTGTGCCTCGTGCTGTACCGATTGTGGAGGCAATGGCAGCTTTAGTGATTGCAGATTTTTTATTGCGGCAGCGAACAACAACAGTTTGAGACGCTACCTAAAAAACATTTGTTTAAAAAAAACTCAATGTCCATAATCGCAAAACATATTATTTCAACCGTCCACGCTCCCACCCGATTGAGCGACTACGCCATTGGCATTTTTCCAGAACTCCCTTCCCGAAAATCCGTCAAAAAAGCAATAAAAGCAGACAGGTTTCTTGTCGATAATAAGGTCAAAAATACAGGCTACTGGGTCGAAACTGGCAAAACCATCGAATTATTAACAGACACCGATTCTGATAGAAAAATCTTCCCACGCCGGTTAGCAATCGTATTTGAAGATGATTTCTTAGCGGTTATTAATAAACCCGCAGGTCTGCCCGTTAGCGGTAATTTTTTTAAAACGGTTGTCAATACTTTGTCCTTTAACTTAAAAAAATCGAATGCAGTAGATACTTTATCAAAACCTATTCCTGTGCATAGGTTGGATGGTTTGACAAGTGGATTGTTGTTAATTTCAAAAACCAGTACAGCGAGTATTCATTTAGGTCAACAGTTTGAAAACCAGCAAATTACAAAACAGTATCAGGCGCTAGTAATGGGTGATATTCCTAAAAACGGAATCATTGATATCCCTATCGATAATAAAGAATCATTGACTCATTTTGAAGTAGAAAAGTCAATTAATTCTTTGCAAAGTGGTCAATTGTCACTCGTTAATTTGTTTCCAAAAACGGGACGGACGCATCAATTGCGGATTCATTTAGCAAGTATTGGCTGCCCAATTTTAGGAGATTCCCTTTATGGAAAAGAGGGGCAGGTTTTAAAAGGAAAAGGTTTGTTTTTAAGTGCGATTGGATTGATATTTAGACATCCCATTTCAAATGAAATGATGAATATTAAAATTGATGCACCTAATAAATTTTCGAGAAGAATGGAATTAGAGGAGAAACGTTGGGAGAAATTTAATCATTAAAAAATGACTAAACCACTACTCTTCCGTGAGCCGTAAGCCAAAACCGTGCGTCGTATTTACCCTCGAAGCAAGTCCCGCATCCCAATCCCAAACGGTTTCCACTTCGTCGGAATCAACGTAAAATGCTCTTTCTGCCGCTGTTCTTTTCTAAAAAAGACAATCCCACAGAAAAATAAATCAATCGTCAAGGTCACTCGTGGATGTGCTTTGACTTCTTCCCAAGCGGCTTCCATACCTTCCGACCAATGATTGTCATCAAATACAAAAACAGCATCTTCATGGGCGTTTTCGAGACATTGATGGAAATATTTTATCGTCGGCTCTTTCCGATGATTGCCATCAAAAAAGACATAATCTAACTTTGGAAATTCTTTTAAGGCAATCGGCATCGTCTGGTCAAATTCGCCTTCTAAAAGCGTAATATTTTTTGCTTTCATCCGCTGAAAATTACGCGTCGCCTGATGCGCTATATTCGGACAACCTTCCATTGTAATCAATTGAGCATTCAACGCCGCCCGTGATTGATATAGCGTGGAAATACCCAGAGAAGTCCCCATTTCCAGCATCGTCTCTGGCTTAAAATGCTGCACCAATCGAAACATAATTTGACAGAAAGTAGGGTAAGTTGCTGAGTTTTTCACAATACTTGAAATGGTTCGCACCTTCTCATTAGAAATCAAACTCCCGGCGCCGTAGTCGGTAATTTGTACTTCCGTTTTATCGCTTTTAAGTAACTGCCGTAATGTTTCTATGTCGTTGAAAGCATAAAAATTACGGTCATCATCCAGCACTTCTTCGCAAAATTCATAAACGAAGGGGGAGTGGATATGGTATTTTGTTTGCGCTTTAAAATAGTATTTTAGGAAGCGGATAATGAAGGAAATTCGTTGCAAGAAGTTAGTAGTTTTATTTTAAAAATTTAGCTAAAAAACTAAATTTATTGTATTTTTTTCAAAGGAAGTTTAATACTGTGTAAAGTAAATTTCATTGCATTTTTACAAGGGGATGTTAAGGGGTAAAAACGGTTTATAAAAACCGTTTTTATTCCTTAACAAGCACACCCGCATTGCCGCAGGCAGCACAGACTATATTTTTTGAAACTCGAAAATCTTACGATTTTCTCGCTCCTCAAATTCAAGAAAAATTACTATCGTGTTTCAAAATTAGGAATAAATTTGACAATCCGATATTAAAAAGCAGTTTTTTCAACAAAGCTGAATCCCAGCCACAGCATAGCGTCCCTCTTGGTAACAAGTACAACCCCACTTTTCAAAGCCACAGCGTGGCGACTCTCTTAAAATCACGCTTTATTACCTAGTTTTCCGATTCTAAAAACTCGAATTTTGTTGAATTCCATAAATCTGGTAAAACGCTCATTGTTCAACATAAAATCAACTTTTCCAATTCTATTAAAAACCTCACTTTGAAATTCAGCTACTCCAGTTTCTTTAGAATTATCCCTCCCCAGCAAAATAAATATCCTATTATTAGCAAAAATCTCTGCAATTTTTTCAATGATAAAATTTTCATTTATTTCATTTTCTAATCCAATGTACAACCATTCACTTTCAACATAGATTTCCCAATCTACTTTACTTTTGACAGAATTAATTGCTGAATAAATAAGCCTTGATTCCATTTTTAGAATTCATTATAAACCAGAATTTACGACTTCGCAAACTCCCGAATCAAATTCCCATAAATCGCATTCTGCCCCAATAAATCCGCATTCCCAACCACCACAACATGCTCCCGTGCCCGCGTCAACGCCACATTTAACTTCCTATCTACGCCCTCCTCTGATAGCGAAACGAGCTTATCAACCTGCCGCAAAGAATTGGTACACAAAGACACCAAAATAATGTCTCGCGCCCCACCCTGATATCGTTCGACCGTGTCAATTGTGATAAAACTACAATCAAAATCCTTCGCCTGCAACACCTCTTGAATCTGCGCGATTTGCGCGCGATATGGTGTGATAATTCCGATACATTTAGCGGTCAATTCACGTCCGTTTTTTTGATAAATTTCATGGTAACTTTCCACCAATTTTCCAATCATTTCTGCTTCATGCAAGTTGGTCTTTTTCGTTTGACTCAATTCATCAATTTCCGTATGAAAAAACAAGGTTCGACGTTCCGACAGCATCTTACCAAAACTTTCATAATCAGCTGGCAATAAATAATTTGTACCTTGCTTTTGCACAACAGAATGTCCAATATTTTCAGGTAATGTTTTCAAAAAACCTTCGTAAAAATAGCGGTTTGGAAAGTCCATAATATCGGCGTGCATCCGTCCTTGATGACTTAATTTGGCATAAGCCCAATCCCATTTATTTTCGACACATCTTTTGTACAATCTTTCAAAAAAAGAGTTTCGTAAATTGTGCAAACCAATCGCTTTCAAATCTTTGTTTTCAACGACCGAAGTTTCCTCATCTTGCACCACGACAGCCGGCAACTGCTTATGGTCGCCAATCAGAATATATCGTTCAAAGTTCGGCAATAAACCAACCAAAGCCGGCTCTAAAATCTGCGATGCTTCATCAATTACCACTCGATGAAATTTCTTCAATTTCAACAAATCCTGCTTACTCGTAAAAGATGATAAGGTACTTACAAAAACCCGGTGTCCATCAATGATACCTTTCAACTGTTTTCGATGCGTAATTTCGTCGCTTTTAAACGACAACAAACGCGCTCTAAATTTGGGCGAAGTCGAGTATTTTGACCCAATCCTAACGTACTGATTTTTCAGGTCAGGATGAATGCTTTCTATCGCTTCGCAAATCTCGTCTACTGCCCGATTGGTGTAAGCCAAAAGTAATAAATTCTCTTTTGTATTTTCTAAAATATGCTGCGCAAAATGCTTCAACATCTTACTCGTTTTCCCAGTACCTGGAGGTCCCCAAAGTAGAAAATAATCTTTCGCCGCAATTGCTTTCTCTAAAATATTTTGTTGCTCTTCGGTTAAGTCTTCTTTGATTCCGACTTCTTGTTTTTCAGGCTTTTGTGGTGGATTTATGGTCAATAATAAATCCCTTTTAACCTGCGGACTTTTTGCGAAAGCATACAAACCTTTGTACATCGCCCCAAAACCAGAATCCATCATATCATGTTCCAAGTTCCAATGCTCGCTTTCGTCAAAAATATTGGTGTTAAATTGCTTCTGTCGCAAACTTACCGTCACTTGTTTTTGATTGATACTTATGACATTGCATTTGAAAATTTGACTATTTAAAACGCTCGTTTTCTCCCCTTGATAAGGATATAAAATGGCAATATCTCCGTTCCGAAAGTTCGCCAAGGGATGCGTTTTTTCTGTCCGATTAAACACCAAAAGTGGTTCTTCTTCGCGCACCTTATTTTCCGCAATTGCTAAAAAACTCAACAGGTCAAAACTCATCTCTTTATCCACAAATGAATCCCGCCAAAGTCCTGCATGTCCATTCAAATTTTCAACGCCCTCCTGCCCTACTTTTGCCAACCGATGTTCGCGAGCAATGAAGCCACAAAACGCATGAAAATATTCACGTTCTAAATCCGACATTCCATAATACGTCTTTTCAAACTTAGCTAAATCTGCCGCTAAAAATCCTTTTATTTGTGGAAAACGACTTGGAGAAAGTCGGTGAAATACATTTGTAAATTTTTGACTTCCAGCACTTTCTAATCTTTTTTCTAAAGCCAAGATTTGATTCCGTGTCTGCAAAGCTTCAAATTGCTGCGCCTTAATTGCAGGTGCATATCGAAGCTGTCGGTCATCAATTCCAGAGTAAAAAATATAGTTAACGGGTTCGACTTTATCATTATAAACGGACCGTACAATCAAGTCATACAACAAGGTTTGCGTAAAGTGATTATTGGAAATCCCATACCGATTTGGCATATACGCCTTACCACTTTTCAACTCAATAATCGCCGATTTTTCCTCCCCAATATAAAAGGCATCCAATCGCCCTTGAATTCCATATCTTTCCGAAAAAAACGACGGCTCAATGAAACAATCTTGTGGCTCAATTTCAAATTTTTTGAATTCTTGCACCACATATCGTTTCAAATTCAAAAAATGCTTTTGCGATTTTTGCCAAATTTCGCGCATCACCGACTCCTCAAACAACACGAATGCCAACGGATTTAACCTAAAAACTTTTGGAAAGGTTTCTTTGAAAGTCGCTTCGGGGTTGGTCATTAATTCATCCAAAAAGAAATTGGCAATGTTTCCAATCATCAAATACTTCGTCGATTCAAAAGGCATGAATTTCTTCAATAAATACAGCAACGGTTCCGTCCCAAACTCTTTGAAACACTCCGAAATCGCCGATACATCCACCAAATAATCAGGATCAACTACAAACGCTCGCGGACGATAAATACCGTCTTTATCAATCGCCACATCAATCAAATTTACGGTGATTGGAAAACCAAAATTGCTCCGAATCTCTCGAACAGTCGCATTGAAATTCTCATTTTGGTCAGCAATATTATAGCGAATTCGGATAATTTCCGTTGGATTTTCTTCATCTTTTCCAATAAATTCCTGTTTCACTTCATCATCTTCCAACAACACGACTCGCGCCCGTTTTCTAAACTCTTTAATTGCCACAGGTGTATAAACGAAAGTATTCTTATCTGCTATAATCGCTCGAACCTCCTTACTAATATTTTGCTTAAAAATACTAGAAATCCCTTCTGCTGTTGCCTTTACACCCAATTCATAAATATCTTTCGGTGTCGTCTTTCCTTTATAATTACTCAAATTCCAACGTTCTCTACGAAAGGAATGAATCCAAAACTGCACTTTTTTTTCAACCTTGTGTTTTTGAAAAACGAAGGATAGACGGGCAAACGCCGTCGAAAATTGTAATTTTTCTTCTCGCGTCGCTTCTACAAAGATGAGATTGATTAGAAAATAAATACCATCAATTTTTCCCCGTTCATCGAGTTTGCCTTGATGAATTTTTAGAAGTTCGTTATAGAAAAGTTTGGCTAGTTCTTGTTGTTTGAAATCGTCCATAAGTTGGTTGAATAATTATTGGTTAATTGGCTGATTCTTATTTAAAAGGAATTTCTGGCACCTACTTAGGTCTTATTTTGGGGAGTTTGAAGGAAGAGTTTGGGCTTACTACCCAAACTCTTCCCTCAAAAACACCCAGCCCACCGCCTTCGGCGGCGGAGGCTCAGGGGCGAGGAAAATTGGCTTTTTTATCAAAAAGCCAATTTTCCCCGCCCCTAAAACCCCTTTGCTAACTATAGAGTACCTAAATAGTTACAATTTCTGCAAAAAAAGGATTTTTCTAATTAAAAAAGCCGAAATGACAAAAATCATTTCGGCTTTTTTTTATCTCCACTTTTTATACGAAGACAATAGCACACCAACACCTAAACACGCCTATAATTCTATGTCGAAGGTGCTGCCATCTCACTATCACCATTCGCCAATCGGAAACCAACTCGTCGATTTACGGTTGCTTCACCATTGACCAAGGATTGCTTTTTGCCTTGATATTGCAAAATCAATTGCGAGCGCAAGACCTCCGATTTCACTAAGAAATCAAGTACCTTTTTCGCTCTTTTATACGATAAACCAACATTCACACCTTCGTCGTCAGTTTGGTCTGTATGCCCCGTTACCACAAACTTTAATTCTTTATTCGCTGATATAACACGAACGATATTCGAGCAAACACCATAATCTTTATTCCGAATCGCCGCGCTGTTTTTACCAAAATAAACGAACGGTAAATAACCCAAACCTGTAGTTTTTATCTCGGTAGGTTCAATAATTTTCGGCTCGTAATCCTTTAATTTTTCATCTACCAATTTCGATGCTTATTCCATTACATTCGACTGAATTGCCACACCTTCCTCATTTACGGGCGTTTCCGCAGGAGAAAAAGACTCTTTATCCAAATAGTCTGCAATACCATCACTGCCACTATCCAGCGCAATTCCTTTTGCATTCGCTTCGGTCGGTGTCTCTTCCTCTTCGTCGAGTTGATTAATCACGCCATCGCTATCATCATCCACCAAAGTTACCCGCCTATCTTTGAGTAATTGTAGGTCATTTGCAATAAATTCCAATGGATTTAACCAATAGGAAGGGTGCATTTTCTCTTTTGATTGACCAAGGTTGAAATTCAAGCGAATACTTGTATAATTGGGTACATCTCGAAAAGTCAAACGGTTTTCGTCTTCCAAAAAAGTGGGTGCACCATCAATTAAATCCACATTTTCAGTAGTCAAAAACATTACTTTATGTTATAAACCGACATTGATTTTATTGTTGATTTTAAAAGAAATCCCGAAACCCGCATCGAAATGAAATTGAGTATTCTTTTTAATCTCACTGCTAATAGTTCCCATATTAAAATTACCAGAATGATGTGCTATTTATTGGGGGAAGTTGCGGGTTTTATATATTCTTAATAAGTTGTCCTACACCAAAATTATAAAAAAATAGGCATTAGACTTTATGAATGGCGACTCTGGATAATTCGCAAACTATTGATTATCAATTATTTGCAATTCTAAAAAAGCTACTCATTCATAAAGTCTATTGCACCTGAAAACTCAACAGATTTTAAAAATGGTCGATTTTTCATAAAAATGACCAAGTTTAACTTAGCATGAAGTAATAAATGGTAACAAGAAGTTGCTAAAAAATTAAGAAACGAGAAAATCGCAAGATTTTCGAGCTTCAGAAAATACGATGGGGGTTGTGTAAAAAGTCGGTTTAAGTGACAAGTTTACTAAATTTCTAAAGTTTAGTAAACTTAAAACCAGCTGATTACATAAAATAAAAAAGATAATTTTAAATATAAATTGACTTTTCACACAACCCCGATTGGTTTTTTTTGAGGGATAACAGTGGTTTTGAAAACCACTGTTATCCCTCAAACGCCATTTAGTCACAAAAAATCTGAAAAATCTGTTGCGTTTTCAGATTCCACCTAATTTTCATTAAAAAAACCTATTTTATACCATTGCTAACGTTCTATTTTTATCCTTCATTTTTTGTAAAAACAAGGCCAATGCTTCTCGTTTTGCATCGTCTAAATTATAGGAAATGTGATGTGTAAAATATTCTTCTAAGTCAAAATTCTCTTTTTCAGGTAATAATAACATCAATTCAGGAATCGCTTCGACTCCATTTTTTAACGCTAAATTAAATTTTTCTAAAAACTCAGCAGGCAATTCTCGATTGGCAACCCAAGCTGCAAATACGAACGGCAGCCCCGTATGTTTCATCCAATATTCCCCCAAATCATAGATATATGGAAATTTATCCTCCAAGCCCATCGTTCGGTCACCAATAACTACAGCCCCCGTCCTTCCTACAATTTTTTCTTCAAAACCTTCTTTGGCTTCTAATAAAACGGGATTAATTTCCCAGTATTCTTTCATTAAAACTTGCGCCAATTCCACAGATGTCCGTGAGTGAAAGTCCAGATATAAATGTGTTAGTTCTTCAATCGGTACTTGACTATAAATACAAACTGTTTTGACTGCACCAACCGTCCCAATGCAAAAATCAGAAATAATATGCGGATTGTTCAACTTCGGAATCACCGCCACAGGTACTAAGCCTAAATCAGCCTCGCCTCGCATTAATTTATCGGCACAAACCGATGGAATATCCAACTTCAACTCAATTTGAGCATGGATTTCACTCTTGACCAAACCAAAAAGCATCGGTTTAGTGTTCAAGTAACTGACTGCGGATATTTTTATTTTATTCATGCTTGGCACTGTTTTTTTGATAAATCAAAAAAGCATTTTTTGACGCTAATTGCAGTAATTCTTATAATTTTCACTGATTCCATGTCGTTCTAATCCTTTTTTTTATTGGATGCCCCCATTCTTCATTTTTAATTCACTCCAAGATGTGAGCGGTCACTCTCCACCTCAAATTCAAATTTCTCTCCATCAAAGTGCCCAATATACAAGGCCGTATTGTGTGATTTAAAGGTCTTCATTTCCGTCAATGACCAACCTTTTAACAAACACATCAGCGCACTAATCGACCGACCGTGAGAACAAATTAGTATCCGTTCTTCAGTACGCTTTTTTAATATCTCAATGAACCGAGACAAGCGTTCGGCTAATTCTGCGGCACTTTCTCCTTCCTCCATTCTTGCCGAAAAATCGCCGCTATTCCATGCGCCACTGACCCGTTCATACTCGGCTTTCATCCACGGCTGACCGGATTTCCCTTCGTGTATCCCCCAACCCATTTCGTTGAGTTCTTGATAAGATTCCCAAGGTATTTTTGCCTCGATAAAGCCAGCGACTGTCTCCGATGTTCTCTTCAACACGGAGGTCATAACCAATTGAAAGTCAAGGTCTTTATAGCAATTGTAGAATGCTCGACCTTGTCCTCGTCCTGTATCATTTAATGAGGAATCTACACCGCTACCTTGTACGATTTGATTTCGATTAAATTCTGTTTCTCCGTGCCGTATGAGGTATATTTTCTTCTTCATGTTGTATGATAGTCATAGGGTTTGTACCCTATTTTGCTATATGTTGCCCTTTCAGTGCTTATGGGTTTTAGGCTAATTATTGATAACGGGTAAGGAAGTATAGCCCTTGTATACGACGTCTTCTTTGAAAACTACTTCTGTGAAATCTTTCACCGCGCTGTATAATGTATCGCGCTCAATTGGCTGTCGTCCTACTGCTTTTATCAATTTCACCAACTCCTTCGTACTCATCGCAGGAGTTTGTTCTTCCGAACCTGCCATTGAATAAATTTTGGTCGTATCGTCAATTGTTCCATCAATATCATCTACACCGAATGCCAACGACAATTGCGCAGTCTCCCGGCTAATCATTGGCCAATAGGCTTTTATGTGGTCAAAATTATCCATATATATTCTTCCAATCGCATAATTTCGCAAATCTTCCAACACATTAGTTTCTGGAACATTCGACATTTGATTGCCCTTATTTCTAAATTTCAACGGAATAAAAGTCTGAAAACCGCCCGTTTTATCCTGCAATTTTCGCAACTCATCCATGTGGTGAATCCGATGTTTATACTCCTCAATATGCCCATACAACATCGTCGCATTTGACCGCATACCCAACTTATGCCACTCCTCATGTATCTGCAACCACTGCTCGCCCGTACATTTATCTTTGGCTATTTTCTCCCGTATTTCTGGATGAAAAATTTCCGCACCACCACCTGGCATGGAATCTAAGCCTGCTTCTTTCATCAACTTCATTCCAGTTGCATAATCAATTTTTGCCTTCTTAAAAATATAGTGATATTCCACCGGCGTCAAGGCTTTGACATGCAAATCAGGGCGATGCGCTTTGATTGCTGAAAATAATTCTGAGTAAAATTTCACATCATACTGCGGCATGACTCCACCCACAATGTGAATCTCCGTAACTGGCTCATTGTCATACTCTTTGACAATCTTCATCATGTCTTCCATCGTATATTCCCAGCCATCTCCACGCGCTTTTACCAAACGAGAATAAGAGCAGAATTTACAATCGTACACACAAACATTCGTTGGTTCCATGTGAAAATTTCGATTGAAATACGTCTTACTTCCGTGCTTCTTTTCTCGAATAAAGTTGGCAAGTGCACCGACATAGCCCAATTCTCCTTTTTCATACAAAAATAAACCTTCTTCTTCAGAAATTCGCTCCTCAGCAAAGACTTTCTCAGCAATTTTGCGCAATTTTGCATCCAGGTTTTTATCTGCAATTAAAACTTCGATATTTCGATTAGCAACCATATTTTATCTAAATTTGGTGTGATTGATTTATAAAAGAGGTCAGAGGTCAAACCATTTTATTCTCAGAAGTCAGAAAATTACACTAAAAATTCTGACTTCTGACAGCAAAGCATTCTGACCGCTGTCTTTTTAGAATATTAAACAACAATTTTAACTTTCAGTTTTTATTGAAAGTAAAAATAGTTTGCGATGTGCTAATTAGCTATCGTGTAACAAAAGCTTTTATAAGTTCTGCCAGAGCGGTGGGTTCAGTCCACCACTTCGGTTTTCCTTGGGAATAATAAGGTACGAGGTGGGCAGAACCCACCATGTGCTGAAAGATAAAATGTAAAATAACTTTTGTTACATGATGATTAATTCACACTAAGCAACTGCAAAAATAACAGATGCTTTCGATTTGTATTCCTATTTATAATTTTGATATGCTAATTTTAGTAAAAAATTTGTATCAACAATGCGTGGTCACACAAATTGACTTTGAAATCGTTTGTTTTGATGATGATTCAAAAGAAGATTTTAAAAAATTAAATAGCAGTATTCAATATTTTGAGTTTGTAAGTTATGTAGAATTGCCCAAAAACCTTGGTCGCTCCAAAATCAGGAATGAATTGGGTAAGGCAGCAAACTATCCTTACCTTATTTTTATGGACTGTGATTCGGCCACAGTTGACAGCAATTATATTGAAAACTATGTTCTTACTTTAGAAAAGTTGAACAATCAAAAACTGCGAAAAGAGGTAAAACTTAAATTGCCATTAATAGAAAACACCTTATTATACGGTGGTCGCGTTTATCAAAAAAATCCGCCAGCTGACCCACACCTTTTTTTCCATTGGAAGTATGGCTCACAACGCGAGCAAATGCCCCCAAATATTCGCCAAAAAAAGGAGCATCACGCCTTCATGACCAATAACTTTTTAATTCCTAAAAAGCTATTTTTAGACATTCAATTCGATGAATCTTTGACGCAATATGGGCACGAAGACACCCTCTTTGGTTTGGAGTTAAAACAACGTAATAGTCCTATTTTACATCTAGAGAATCCGCTGGTTCATATAGGTTTAGAAACAACCGAAGTGTTTCTAATGAAGACTAAAATGGCTATTCAAAATCTTCATTTTCTAAGTCAAAAAAATGATTTAATTGAGTCTAAATTGTTAAATACCTTTAAAAAGATTCAACGGTTTAAACTGAATTGGCTCCTAAAATTACTCTATCCACTCTTTGAAAAAAGAATGGTTGCTAATTTTCATTCTAAAAATCCAAGCATGCGCCTGTTTGATTTGTATAAATTAGGCTATTTGGCGAAATATCAGGCGACACATTTGTAAACAGCGAGCAAAGTTGCACCGTAAATCGAAAAAATTCCTTTCCTTTGCAGTCTTGTTTAATTTTTTGCTCCTTCATGAGATACCCAATAAGTAACGCGAGGTAATTAATTCGCATTATTTTAATGAAGTAGCAAAGTCCGAGAGGATGGGGATTGCCTAAATGCGGAAAGTTGTATTGCTTCCGGTTTTGCTGATTTGACAATACAAAAACAGTACGACCATGCAACAATGGAACAATGAAATCCCTACAATCGGGCAAGCGGAAATTACCGAGTCGATGACGCACTGCCAAGAGATATTAGCTAAGATGCCATACGTTCGTCCATTTTTATTCGTGGATGAATTTACAGAAATTACCGATGAAGGCTCAAAAGGGCACTACACTTATCGGGCAGATGAACCATTTTATCAAGGACATTTCCCAGATAATCCCGTCACTCCAGGCGTGATTATGACTGAAACAATGGCGCAAATTGGACTTGTTGGTTTGGGTATGTATCTTACGGGTGCATATAAAAGATCGGTGATGCAGAATTTTGTTTTCACTTCTTCTCATGTGTTTTTCAAGAAAAAAGTTTTGCCTGGCGAAACCGTTTTTGTAGAATCTACTAAAATTTATTTCCGATTCAAAGCCTTGAAATGTAAGCTGGTCATGAAGAATCAATTGGGCGAAGTGGTTTGTGAAGGAACGCTTTCGGGGGCGGTTTTGGATTAAAAACAGCAATTTAATACCATTATATTAAGACTATTTTCTATAAAATATATATGCTTTTTCGCAGGGGCGTACCCTTGTGGTCGCCCAACACATGAGTTTACATACATTGAGCGACCACAAGGATGCGCCCTACGTAGTTCTCAATTACTTTTTTCAACTTAGTAACGATGAAAGAATAAATTACTCAACTGGACAGAGGATAATTTTTCTCAGTTTTTGCTTGAAAGAAGGATAATTGTTGATACTTTGACTGATTTCAAGTGAAAATTGAGGATAATTTGTCCTGTC
>JBLHWU010000073.1:0-26631 GCA_047629355.1 Saprospiraceae bacterium
ACGACCTGGCGCAAACACAATTTCTTCGGTAAATGCCGTCAAAGCAGCAATTCCGCAATTAAAAGAACGGATGCCTGATGATGTGAATTTGAATGTAATTTTTGATCAATCTTCCTATGTCCGAAACGCGATTTCGGGCTTGACGAATGCAGGACTAGGTGGTTTGATACTGGTTTTTATTGTGTTGATTTTGTTCTTAGGTAATTTTCGGTCGGCGTTGATTGTGGGGATTAGTTTGCCCTTGTCGGTACTGTTTGCTTTCATTGTTTTGGCGTTGACTGGACAGGCGATTAATAATATTACGCTGGGTGGAATGGCGCTGGTTTTGGGGCTTTTGGTAGATAATTCCATTGTTGTTTTAGAAAATTTTGACCGACATTTACAAATGGGTAAATCGTCATTTGTTGCAGCAAAAGATGCGGCCTTAGAAGTTGCGAATCCAGTATTGGCTTCGACTTTGGTGATAATTGTGGTGTTTTTGCCTGTGTTATTCTTGACGGGCATTACGAAGTTTTTATTCTCCCCTTTGGCAATTACTGTAGCAGGCGCAATGGTTGGTTCGTACCTTTTTGCACTGACATTGATTCCATTGATGTCAGGTTATTTATTTAGAAATCAAAAACAAGAGGAAGTCTCCGAAAAGCAAGGGTTTTTAAACGGATTTAGTCGTTTTATTGACCGTTTGAAAGGCAATTATCAAAATAGTTTAAATCGTGTTTTGAATGCGAGAGGGGTGGTTTTACTGGTCACTTTATTACTCTTCGTTGGGTCACTTTTTTTAATCAAAATAAGTGGTTACGAATTGTTTCCTCAATCGGATGTTGGACAAATGGAAATTCAAGTTCGTACAGAATCAGGAACGCCATTGCAAATTGCGCAAAAAACCATCATTGGAATGGAACAAGTTATCCGTGATGAAACGGGTGACGACTTAGAACAACTCATTTCCAATATCGGTGTTTTTTACGATTTGCCAGCGGCTTATACGCCCAATTCGGGAACGCAAGATGCCTTTATTGGGGTGCAGCTGAAAGAAAGCCATACCGTGAGTACCTTTGATTATGCGAGTCGCTTGCGCGAAATTTTTCATGAGAAATTTCCTGGAGTAGAAGTGAGTTTTAACACAGGTGGTTTAATTACTGCAGCGTTGAATGAGGGAAAACCATCGCCAATTGATGTCCAAATAAAAGGGAATAAATTGGAAGTTCTCCGAGAGATTGCCGAACGGATTCAAGATACGATTTCAACGATTAGTGCGACCCGTGATGTCCGTATATTACAACGGATTGACCAACCTGCTAAAAACATTGATATTGACCGAATCAAAGCAGCGGAATTGGGTGTAGAACCCGTGGATGCGATTAAAAATATCGTTTCTGCGCTCAATTCTTCAACTACCTTTAATAAAGCATTTTGGATTGATGAAAAAAACGGGAATCACTATTATGTTGGGGTGACTTACCCTGAAAATTATATTGACAACGAATTGGTGTTGGAAAACGTAGCGGTCGGAAGTAAGACGCAAGATATGACGATTCCGTTTAGAAATTTCTCCAAAATTAGCGATGGCGAAAATCCCGTAGAAATCAATCACCACAATCTCTCTCGTGCCTTCAATGTCTATGCAAATGTGGAAGGACAAGACATTGGTCGAGTATCAGATGAAATTCAACGGCGCTTGGATTCAATGGAATTCCCAGCTGGTTATGCCGTAACTTTTGAGGGGGAAGTGGCGAGTATTCAATCGTCCTTTGGTGATTTGACGCTGGGACTGGTGTTGGCAGTCATATTTGCCTTTTTGATAATTACGCCCTTATTTAGGTCATTCCGTTTGCCACTGATTATTATTGCGACGTTTCCATTAGGTCTGATTGGGGTAGCGGTTTTGATGTTTCTAACCAATACCTTTTTGAGTATTCAATCGTTGATGGGCATAATTATGATGGTTGGAATTTCAGTGTCGTACGGTAATATTTTGGTGGATAGAATCAGTTCCTTAACGAAAGAAGGTGTAAAAAAACGGGAAGCGATAATTCAGGGTGGCGTGGATAGATTTCGACCTGTTTTGATGACGGCAGCGACGACAATTTTTGGACTATTACCAACAGCAATTGCGAGTAGTGCGGGGGCGGAAGCTAATGTTCCGTTGGCGATTGCGGTAATTGGAGGGACGTTTATGGCGATGATTTTGACGCTGTATGTGGTGCCGGTGTTGTATAGTTTTATTGGAAAGGAAACTGTGGCGCAATCATAATGTGCCCATAGTGCCTATAGTTGCACTATGGACTATTGCTATTTAATCGCTCCGCGATTATTGCGAAAAATCGCGGAGCGATTGAATAGCAATAGCTCCGAATGCAATTCGGGGAAAATTTATAGGATAAAGAAATATTCGTTCGGTATAATTATTTGTTTTATGTTTGTGTGCATATTAAACATTTTATTTAAACTAGAAATAGACTACGATGAAACGATACACCCAAATTCTTTATCAAATTGTTTTCAGCACAAAATATCGAACACCAATCCTTAGTAACGGTAAAAAAATAAGGGCAAAATAAACGAGGAGAGTTGGGGGAGTTATTTTTTTACCGTTACTTAACCAAAGAAAATCGACCCAAGCTATACCGTTATATGCGAGGGATTTTAGAAAATAAGAAATGCTTCGCTTATGAAATTAATGGGATTGAAGACCACTTACACATCATCATGGATTTGCATCCGACAGTTGCCTTATCCAATTTGGTAAAAGACTTGAAATTGGCGAGTACGGAATTAATCAAAACAGAAGCGTTATTTCCTGATTTTGCAGGTTGGCAAATTGGTTACTCCGCCTTCACTTATTCTCAAAAATCAAAATCTCATTTAATCAATTATGTCAAAAACCAAGAGCAACATCATAAAAAACGAAGCTTGTTAGAAGAATTAATTTTACTCCTAAAACGACATGGAATTGAATACGACGGAAAATACTTAGAATAAAATAATCGCGGAGCGATTAAACAGCAATAGCCCCAAATGCAATTCGGGGAAAATAAGAAAAATGATGATTAGAAAAATAAAAATGATGTGTTGGTGCAGTTTGCTATTATTGGCAAGTTGTAATCAGCCGCAGGAAACAACAACTGCCAAAGCAGGAAACTCGACTGCATCTACCAAAGTCCAAACCGTCGAAGTTATCCTACCTTCCACTCGTTCCTTCAATGCGCAAATGCAAATTAGCGGTACGGCAATGCCGAATCAAAAGGCGATGATTCATGCAATGGAAAGTGGTTATTTGCGGCAGTTGAACAAGGATATTGGTGATAAAGTGAGTAAGGGAGAAATCTTGGCGCGACTGTACAATCCAGAAATTTCGCAACAATTGGCGCAATCCGAAGCCGATTTAGCGATTGCCGAAGCGATGCTGCAAACGCTGCAATCTGAGTTAAATTCGGCGAAATCAGAAGATAAAATATCGGCGTCCTATTTTGCCCGTTTAAAAAGTATTTCTGAAAAAACGCCTGCCTTGACACCAATAGTTGAAGTGGAAAAAGCGGAAGCGGCAACAGAAATGGCAAAAGCAAAAGTTGCTACGATGGAAGCCAGAATTAAGGCGCATCAACAGCGCATCGAAGCCGTAAAAAAGCAAGTACAATATTCGAAAGTGCGTAGCGGAATGTTGGCGATTAAAGCACCGTTTAGTGGAATTATTACAGGTCGGTATTTAGATGTTGGTTCGACGCTGCAAAGTGGGATTAGCAATTCAGGCGCGAGTGCTATCTTTGAAATCCAAGACATTGACCCAATTCGATTGACTTTACCGATTCCAGAAACTAATGCAGCTGCGGTGCGCAAAGGAATGGAGGTAAAGGTTGTTTTTCCAGAATTGGCAGGGGCAGATTTCACCGCAAAAGTAAGTAGAACGGCAAACTCTTTGGATGCTGGTTCGAAAACAATGCAAGCAGAAATCGATATTCCAAATCCAAACGGCCATATTATTAGCGGGATGTATGCGAAGGCAAAGATGCAAATCAATAGCCGCGAAAACGTACTTTCCTTACCTTTAACGGCGATTACTTTATATCAAGATTTACCACATGCGATGACGGTGAAAGATGATATAGTCGTCATGATTCCTTTGCGAAAAGGTTTGTCTGGAAGAGATTATTTTGAAATTTTGAATTCAGAAATAACAGCGGAAACGATGGTGATTGTACAAGGAAAAGGCTTGGTGAAAGATGGGGATGTGGTAAGACCGATTTTGAAAAAGTAAATTGTCATTCTGACATTCTTTTGTCATTCTTTTGTCATTCCGAGCGAAGTAGAGGAGTCTAACGTGACGATACCTTCAGATTCCTCCACTGCGGTCGGAATGACAAAATTACTCGGAATGACAAAACAAAACTAAAAATTAATTAATGCAACCAATCAAAAATATTCATTTAAAAATAGCCCTCTGTATTCTTGCATGCTGCTTTTTTGCAAAAAATAAAGCAACCGCACAAGAAACACTACCCATCAATTTTGAAATCGTTCTCCAACTTTGTAACGCCAATAATTTAACTATTCAAGAATACCAAATACGGCAAAAAGCTGCTGCTGCTGACCTCGCTAAAGCCAAAGAATGGTGGCTGCCCGAATTGTATGCAGGTATCCAAACAGAACAACGTTGGGGCGCAGCGATGAACGCAGATGGCAGATTCGCCTTAGATGTAGAAAATGATAATTTATGGGCGGGCATTGGCTTGGATGCGACTTGGAATTTCGCGGATGGTATCTTCAAAACTAAAGCCGCCAAGTTGCAAAATAAAGCTGCTGAATATCAAACGCAAGCTGCCAAAAATCAGACGATTTTAACTGCAATAGAAGCGTATTACGACTTTTTAGGCGCGCAGTTGGCGTATCAGGCTTATGAAAAATTGGCAGAAGAATCAGATGTGCTTTCGCAACAAATAAGTATTCAAGTGGAAGCGGGATTGGGTTATGAATCAGATAATTTGTTGTCAAAAAGCAATCTAAATCATTTGAAAATTGAAATGCTGGATGCCAAAAGAAGGTGGGGAGCAACGGCAGCGAGACTGGCTAATTTGCTAAATATGAAGCCGAATATTCAATTGGTCAGTGTTGATACGTTATTAAATCCAGTTGAGCAAAGTACTGAAAATGAGGAAGTTGCCATAACTGCTGCTTATGATCGACGACCAGAGTTGAAAATGCTTAATTTGAATCAAGAAGCGCTCGCTACTGCGAAAAAAACGGCAACTATCGGTTTGGCTTTGCCAGAATTGCGATTGAATTATTTCACTTCTCAATTTGGTGATTTAAATAATCGAATCACACCTTTGAACGCAATTCAATTTCCAGAAACGGACCAATTATATCCGACGCAAGCCTTTAATATTGGTTTACTTTGGAAAATTCCTTTGGGTACGTTATTGTATCAAGGTGATATTAAAAAATATGATGCGCAATTGGATTTAAAAGCGAACGAAATTGCACAACAAAAATTAACAATTAACGAGGAAATTGCGGTATGTAAAATTACGATGGACAATGCTCGCGAGCAAATCAATTTGGCAAAAGAGGGTAGTGGATATGCCAAAAAAGCCTTAAATCAAAGTATTGCACGACAGGAATTGGGTGTGATTCGTCCTTTTGAAATATTGCAAGCGCAGGAGGTTTTTATCAAAATGCGGTTGGATTATATCAAGGTGGTGAGTCGTTTTAATGTTGCGACTTATCGTTATCAAGTGGCTATCGGCAATAATTTGTAGTGTACCGCAAACCTTCAGTTTGCGCGATACGTGATGTGCGTAAACTGGAACTCTTAGTAACGATGAAAGAATAAGTTACTCAACTGGACAGAGGATAATTTTTCTCGGTTTTTGCTTGAAAGAAGGATAATTGTTGATACTTTGACTGATTTCAAGTGAAAATTGAGGATAATTTGTCCTGTCCAGTTGGGTAACTTATTTTTTTACCGTTACTTGGTAAAAAGGATTAAATAATATACAGCATTATGCTGAAAATTCAACAGGTTTATCAGATTGATTGTGACTAAAGGGAGTTTAAGGGATAAAAGTGGTTTGCAAAACCGCTTTTATCCCTTAAAACCCCATTCGCACTGCCGCAGGTAGCGCGCATTGTATTTTTTTGAAGCTCGAAAATCTTACGATTTTCTCGCTTCTCCATATTGACCTACACTTTTCACCGTAGAGCCAATTCTTTAGAAGAAAAAATCCCGGCGCATTATGGTACATCTTATTGAATTATTTTTACTTAGTGGAGGGGCGAAAAAGTATAAATTTTTTCGCCCCTCCACTAAATTTATCCAGAAACTCAAAATTTTTACATGCTTTATTAATTATTATGCGTTATTTGACAATATCATTCGCCAAATGATGAATAATTGAAAACAGAGTTATGTATTTATTTAGTAATCATATAATTACAAATCTATCTTATTGTAGATTTATAATTCATCATTTATAATTCATCATTTATAATTCATCATTTGGCGAAGACATTGATTTGAATGACTACTTAGAAACGGTGAAAGAATAACTCCGCCATTTGGCAACATTTATTAGTGTCGCGTTAACCTACATTCCAAATGTCCTTACTATATTTGCACCAAAAAAAAAATGACTAAGATTTTTACTGCTGCATTTTTACTCCTTCCAACCATTATTTTTACTCAATCCCCTTCAGACAAACTCGTTCAGCTTAAATCTCAAAAAGAGAGTTTACAGGTTGAAATCGCGAAGAAAGATGACCAAATTGAGGTCGCTAAGCTAGAGATTTGTCAAGAAAGTCTCCAAAAAATGGGCTTGCCTGCGCTTGCCGAAGGTGATGTTTTAATCAATCACGTTGCCATGTCGCTTGTTTATTCCGAGCCACACGAACAAGCAAAATGGGTTGCGCACATCATTACGCCTGATGTGATGACAGGGCAAACTTCGCGTAGCAATGACTTCCGGATTGACCCAAAAGTGACGACAGGAACGGCGGTCGAAAAGGACTATTTCCTAAAAACAGAATATTCAGATAAACCTACAGAATATGATGGTTTCGGCTACGACCGTGGGCATTTAGCACCGTCTGCTGATTTTCGCTGGAGCAAAAAGGCTTTGTCAGAATCGTATTTTTATTCCAATATGTCGCCGCAAGTAGCTGATTTTAATCGAGGAATTTGGGGCGAATTGGAGAATGCGATGCGGGGATATATTTATCGAAATGAAACGTCGAGTTTGTATGTGGTGACCGGCCCAATTTTGAAAGAAAATCTACCCGTAATTGAGCGGAGTATTAATAAAATTACGATTCCAGAAAAGTATTTTAAAGTCGTCATTGACCCAGTAAAAGGGCGTGGGATTGGTTTTTTGCTGCCTAACAAAAAGTCAGCACAGCCGTTGGAAACTTTCGCAATGACGATTGATGAAATTGAAAAACTAACAGGTTTGGACTTTTATCATGGCTTACCGGATGTGGAGGAAAATAAATTGGAAGCCGACACTGATAAAACGGTTTGGCTAACTGATTTGCAAGAAGGAAATGTAGAAGCGTTGACCTTGCAAAACGTACCTCGACCACGTTCTTATCCGACGACTTTTGCGAAGAAATTTGTTGGAAAAAGCACAGAAGTTAACGTTTGTGGAACGGTAGTCAGTGGTCGAATTGCGCGTTCTGGTAATTTAATTTTAAATTTAGATAAAAAATATCCGAACCCAATTTTCAATGTTTTTGTCAGAAAAGAAAACCTGCTGAATTTTAGTTATTCGCCTTTGGAATTGAAAGGAAAGCAGGTTTGTGTGCTTTGTAAAGTGGCGAAAATGGGGAGTACGCCGACGATGTATATTGAGGATGAAAATGCGATTGAGGTGATTGTGGAGTAGTCGCTTCGTTATTAAGTTCAAATCATGGTGATTTTTAAAATCACCATGATTTAATCCCAATAAAAATCAGCATCCTTGCCCAAACTTCTACCCATTTTATGAAATCAAGAAAAGAAGAAATCAAGTCCGCAGCCGCCCGTTTATTTCGTAAAAAAGGCTATAGCGCAACTTCGATGCGCGACATTGCAACCGCCGTAGGTATTAAGGCGGCGAGTATTTATAATCATTTCAAAGGGAAGCAAGAATTGTTGCAGATGCTGCTGATGAACATCGCCTATCTATTTGAAAAAGGCATGGCAGAAATCGAAAGTTCGTCGTTGCCGCCTGCCGAAAAGATGGAAAAATTAATTGCCCTTCACGTGCGTCTGACGGTGGAACATAACGATGCAATTGCCCTGATTGCAGGGGAGTGGATGCACTTGGAAGATCCTATTTTGATGAAATATGTGACGATTCGGAACACTTACGAGCAAGATTTTAAAAGTATCATCGAAGCTGGAAAGAAAGATGGCTATTTTAAAGAACACGATACGGAGATTATTTTGTTTTCTATTCTTTCCACTTTACGCTGGTTATATACTTGGTACAGCCGCCACAAAACCTACAATCAAGTCGAATTAGAGAAGCAAATGGTCGATTGTTTGCTGAATGGCATAAAAAAGTAGCTGTTTTTTTTGCTTTTTTAACTAACAATCGTTAGTTTTGTGCTACCAATGGTTAGTTAGAGAGGTCAAATGTCAAACCGCTTTGCTGTCAGAGGTTGGAAATTAGCACTTTTTAATTGAAATCGTGCGTCTCTGACTTTTGAAAATGAAATGGTTTCCCTTCAGCCTTTTCGAAATAACCTTTTACTTCAGTCCTTTTTACCATATTATAATGTCAACCAAATTTTTTGCTTTAGAAGTCCGAGATATTGAAAAGACCACCGCTGATTGTGCGGTCATCGCATTTGATGTACCCGAAACGTTGGCGACCGATTTTCAATACAAACAAGGGCAGTATTTGACTTTGAAAACCATGATAAATGGGGAAGAAGTTCGGCGGTCCTATTCGCTGTGTTCTTCCCCCTTGGATGGGGAGTGGAAAGTAGCGGTTAAGAAAGTCCCTGAAGGTAAGTTTTCTACTTATGCTAACGATGTTTTAAAGGCAGGGGATACGCTCGAAGTTATGCCTCCCAATGGGCGTTTTTATGTTGATTGTGCCGTTGAAAATGCGAAAAATTACGTGGCCTTTGCCGCGGGTAGTGGTATCACACCGATTTTATCGATTATCAAAACGCATTTAAAAACAGAGCCTAATAGCACGTTTAAATTATTTTACATCAACCAAACGGTGCTGACGATTATTTTAAAAGAAGAAATTGAGGGCTTGAAAAATCAATTTTTCAACCGCTTTGAAATCTTCCATTTCCTGACGCAGCAACCGCGTAATATTCCTTTTTATAATGGTCGGATGGACACCGAAAAACTGGACGTGATTTTTAATAAAATTGTGCCCGTTGAAAATGTCGATGATTTATTTGTCTGTGGCCCACGCGAGATGATTTTTTTGGTGCGTGATTATGCATTAGAAAAAGGGATGAATCCAAAACAAATTCATTTTGAATTGTTTAATGCGGGGACAGAAGCGAAGAAAAAAGTGGTGCGGAAAATTGATGAAAGTAAGTTGTCAGAAGTGACCGTGATTGAAGGTGGAAAAGAGTTTGTCTTTAAAATACCGCAAGGGTCGGATAATATTTTGGATGCGGCTTTGAATCGTTCGGCGGACTTGCCGTTTGCTTGTAAAGGTGGCGTTTGCTGTACTTGTCGAGCGAAACTAATTGAAGGAAAGGTGGAGATGGAAGTTAATTATGGATTGGAACAGGAGGAAATTGATGCAGGGTATATTTTAACTTGTCAGGCTATTCCGCTTTCGAAAAAAGTAGTCGTGAGTTTTGAAGCGTAAAAAAAGAGGGCAGAAGTCAGACCGTTTTACTGTCAGAAGTCAGAAAAGTAGAGCATTAATTTTTTAAAATATGCCTACTTTCAAAAATTTAGAAACCAATAAAATCTATAGATATGTCACAAAATATTGAGCAATTAGAAAAAGAATTTCAAGCAAGAATCGACCGTGGCGAGAGTATCGAAGCGAAAGACTGGATGCCTGATGCCTATCGAAAAACGCACATTCGACAGATTTCGCAGCACGCGCATTCGGAGATTGTGGGCATGTTGCCGGAAGGGAATTGGATAACGCGTACGCCGTCATTGCGTCGTAAAGTCGCATTGTTGGCGAAGGTACAAGATGAGGCAGGGCATGGTTTATATTTATATAGTGCAGCAGAAACGTTGGGCATTAGCCGCGACGAATTGTTTCATCAGCTGAACTCTGGTAAGGCAAAATATTCTAGTATTTTTAATTATCCAACGTTATCTTGGGCAGATATGGGTGCGATTGGTTGGTTGGTTGATGGTGCGGCAATTATCAATCAAGTGATGTTGACACGAACGAGTTACGGGCCGTATGCGCGAGCGATGGTTCGGATTTGTAAAGAAGAAAGTTTTCATCAGCGGCAGGGTTATGAAATCATGTTGACCTTGTCTAATGGTACGAAAGTACAGAAGGAAATGGCGCAAGATTCCTTGAATCGTTGGTGGTGGCCGTCTTTGATGATGTTTGGTCCACCGGATGCAGAATCGACGCATACGGAACAGTCGATGAAGTGGAAAATTAAGCGAAAAACAAATGATGAATTGCGACAGCAATTTGTGGATATCACAAAGCCACAAGCCGACATTTTAGGTTTGACCATTCCTGACCCAGACTTGAAATGGAATGAAGAGACAGGACAACACGATTTTGGTGCAATCAATTGGGATGAATTTTGGCAAGTGGTAAAAGGTCATGGACCTTGTAATAAGGAGCGTTTGGCCGCACGAAATAAGGCTTGGGACGATGGTGAATGGGTGCGCGATGCTGCTTTGGCTTACGCTGAAAAACGAGAAACCGTTATTTCGTAATCGAATTAATTGAAAATTAATCGAGTCAACTGAAACAATTAAATTATGAAAAAGGAATGGCCCATTTGGGAGATTTTCGTAAGAAGTAAAAACGGTTTAGAACACCGCCATGTTGGTAGCCTTCACGCTGCTGATGCAGAAATGGCGATGGAAAACGCCCGTGATGTTTATACGCGCCGACAGGAAGGTGTGAGTCTCTGGGTCGTTGAGTCTAAAAATATTACCGCTTCTAATCCAGAAAATGCAGGCGAATTATTTGAACCTGCGAAGGATAAAACCTATCGGCATCCGACTTTCTATGAGTTGCCGATAGAGTTGAAGCATATGTAAAGTGGTTTTTTGGCTTGATTGTTAAATTGCTGTTTAATAAGGAGTAAACTTTAGAACTTCGCGCTAATTAAGGAGGTTACTTCAAGTAACCTCCTTAATTCAACTCGCATAAAATAAAGAAACCATGAAAGATAAAATAGCTCAATACGTCCTTTTGCTGGGCGATAATTCCTTGATTTTGGGACACCGATTGTCTGAATTGTGTGGACACGGCCCAACCTTGGAAACGGATATTGCTTTGACCAATATTTCACTTGATTTATTCGGTCAGGTGCGCAATTATTTTCAGTATGCCGCTGAATTGATGGGGGAGGAGAAGACGGAAGATGACTTGGCGTTTTTGCGGTATGTCCATGAATATAAAAATAGCTTATTGGTCGAGCAACAGAACAAGGATTTTGCTTATACGATTGGTCGGCAATTCTTTTTTGATGCGTTTCATCAGCCGCTGTTGGAACAATTGACAAAAAGTAATGATTCGCAAATTGCAGCAATCGCTGTGAAATCGTTGAAAGAAGTAAAATACCACTTGCGTTTTTCTTCGCAATGGCTCAAACGTTTGGGTGGTGGTACGGAAATCAGTCGTGAAAAAATGCAAGCAGCGATTGATTATTTGTGGCCGTATTCTAACGAGATGATGGAAGTTTCGCCTTTGGAACAAGAGATGTTAGACTTTGGAATTGGCGCAGATTTGGAAGTCGTGAAAGCGCAGTTTTTGGCGACGGTGAATGAGGTTTTGAACGAGGTAGATTTGACGTTGCCGACTGTGAAATGGTTTCAATCAGGCGGGAAGAAAGGAGTGCATACGGAGCATTTTGGATTTATTTTATCGGATTTGCAGTATATGCAACGGGCTTACCCAAATATGGCGTGGTAATTTTTTGACGCTGATTGGACTGATAAAACTGATTCAAATAGGTCAGGTGCCATCATACATTAGACCTATGTGAATCAGTTTTATCAGTCCAATCAGCGTTTAATTTTTTCTAATATATGAATGAAACAACTCAACATATCAAAGAACTCCTCCGCAGCGTCACTGACCCTGAAATTCCTGTTTTATCCATTATGGATATGGGATTGGTCAGGGATGTAGAAGTGAATGGAAAGGATGTTTTGGTGAAAATTACGCCGACTTATTCTGGTTGTCCAGCAATGGATATGATTTCAACGGAGATAAGAATCACCCTTGACCAAGCTGGTTATAATACCAAGGTTAAACTAATTCTTTCGCCTGCATGGACGACGGATTGGATTAATGAAAATGGGCGAAAAGAATTAGAAAAATATGGTATTGCTGCTCCTTTGAGTGAATCTGCCGATAAAATGGCATTGTTAGGCGAAGCACGAATGGTTAAATGTACCAATTGTGGTTCGAAAGATACGAAAATGGTGAGTCAGTTTGGTTCGACGGCTTGTAAGGCGTTGTTTCAATGCAATGATTGTTTTGAGCCGTTTGATTATTTTAAATGTTTGAAATAAAAAACAAAAAATGAAACACTTATTCTCTTTAACTATTTCATTTTTCTTAATCATTTTTTTTTATCTTTGGCTGTGGCAATAATGAAGAAATGCTTCCACCTGACCCAGAAGTTCCAACGGATTGTTTTGGAATACTAACAGCTTCAGATGATGGACTTCCTTGTGAAGAATATACTTTATTTCCATATTGCGAACTTGAATTTGCAGGAAGTTTTGAATTAAAAGCAGAAAGTAAGGAAGGTTTTCCTCAATTTTGTAAAGAAGTTGGAGATACAATTACTTATACAAATGCCGGAGGTGAGAAATTGCACTTAGTTGTTTCGGAGAGAGAATTCTCGAATTTCGGTATAACTTACGACAGCAAACAAGAATGTGTAAGTGATAATACTCTGACGATAGGTTATTGTTATGATATAGAATTTGCTATTCTGTATTTAAAGTCTGTCAGTGCTGGCTTAGATTTCTTGATTGCATTAGACATCGTTCCAACAATTCAATAGCCAATTATAGATGAAATCGGAGATAGGATATCCATTATGACAAATGACGGACCGGGCTATGTATTTAGATTAAATGCCATTGTTAGTCAACGCACTCTTCCAAGTAATGAAACTACTACTCAAACGCTTGACGATAATTTGGAATTGTTGGGAATGACTTATGAAAATGTTTATGGAACGAATTTGAATGGTTCCTACCAATTTTTTTTACACCAAAGAACAAGGATTGATTGGATTTGAAGATTTAGATGGCGAATTGTGGGTACTCGATGAGTAAATCTATTTGTCAGCAAATGAATTTTTTAAAAAGTCTTAAATTTAAGGTCCTTTGAAGTTGCGTTCTATGTTCAAATTATTTCAGCAGATTAAAGGTGATTTTTAATTCAGGCTATTTGGCCGTAATTAAAAAATTAAGCATCTTTGTCACGTCTAAAAAACTTCTTTTCATCAATTTCTATAAATGGCAGAAGATTCCAGTAAAGTTTTGGTCAATGATATTTTAGTTCGGATGAAGCGAATTGGAGAAGCCGATTTTGTCTGCATTTCTGATATTGCCCAATCGCGGGAAGGCTATCCGTTGGAATACATTCGTAGTTACTTGAAAAACTACTAAGTCGTCGAGCGAAAAAAAGTTTGCACGTTTTGGAATCAAACCAGACTTTTCAAAAGTTAATAACGACTCAAAAATCTCAAAAGCCTAAACAGCTTAAAAAATAAAAGGAGTCGAATTCGACTCCTTTCTCAAAAATACAATATGGACACCATCCAATTTCAAAAGCAAAACGGCATTGCTACAATAACCTTAAACCGACCAAAAGCCTACAACAGTTTTACTCGAGAAATGGCATTTGCTTGTCAAAAATGCTTGGATGACTGTGCCGCAGATGAAAGTGTCCGCGTCGTCGTAATCACTGGCGAAGGTAAAGCATTTTGTGCAGGACAAGACTTAGTAGAAGTAACCACGCCCGAATTGCATCCTGGATTTAAAAAGATTCTCGAAGAACATTACAGTCCAATCATTCAGAAAATTAGAAGTTTGGAAAAACCTGTAATCGCTGCCGTCAATGGCGTAGCAGCAGGGGCGGGCGCGAACATCGCTTTGGCTTGTGATATTGTTGTAGCGCACGAAAAAGTGAGTTTCATCCAAGCATTTAGTGCCATTGGATTGATTCCAGACAGCGGTGGAACGTACTTTTTACCGCGTTTAATTGGTTTTCAAAAAGCGATGGCATTGGCAATGTTGGCGGATAAAATCTCTGCAACAGAAGCCGAGCGAATGGGCATGATTTATAAAGTTTTTGAAACAGCAACCTTTGCGGAAGAAGTTGAAAAATTGGCAACTCGACTATCGAAAATGCCGACGAAAGGCTTGGCTTTAACCAAAAAAGCATTCAACGAATCCTTATCTAATACCTTTGAGGAACAAATGGCATTGGAAACAAAATTACAAGTAGAAGCCAGCGAAACTGACGATTACTTTGAAGGAGTCGCTGCTTTTATTGAAAAAAGAAAACCGAATTTTAAAGGACAATAAAATAGGTATTGGGTCTTAGGTACTGGGTCTTGTGCACGATGTATTCCCCCAATACCTAAAACCCAATACCCAATACCAAAAGAAATATGAACGCATATATCATAGATGGCATTCGCACGCCAATCGGAAATTTTACAGGAACCTTATCAACGATTCGTACGGACGACCTCGGTGCAAAAGTGATTGAAGAAGTTGTCAAACGGAATCCTAATATTCCAAAAGACGCTTACGACGATGTAATCATGGGTTGCGCGAATCAAGCAGGAGAAGACAATCGAAATGTAGCGCGGATGTGTTCTTTACTTGCGGGACTTCCACATTCTGTACCAGGAGAAACGGTTAATCGGCTTTGTTCTTCAGGGCTTTCGGCAATTATTCATGCCAATCGAGCGATAAAAGCGGGCGATGGTGATGTTTTTATTGCTGGTGGAGTTGAACATATGACTCGTGGGCCGTGGGTGATTTCTAAAGTTTCCAAACCATTTGGACGGGATGCGCAGATGCACGATAGTAGTTTTGGATGGCGATTTGTGAATAAGAAAATGAAGGATTTGTACGGGACTGACGGCATGGGAACGACGGCGGAAAATTTGGTTGACCTCTATAATATTAGTCGCGAAGACCAAGATAAATTTGCGCATTGGTCGCAAATGAAAGCAGCAGCGGCGCAAAAAAGTGGTCGGTTGGCAAAAGAAATTGTGTCGATTGAAATTCCACAGCGTAAAAAAGACCCGATTATTTTTGACCAAGATGAGTTTATCAAACCGAATTCTTCTTTGGAAATTTTGGCAAAATTACGCCCTGCTTTTCGCAAGAAAGAAGACGGTGGAACGGTAACTGCAGCTAATGCTTCTGGTTTAAATGACGGTGCAGCAGCGACTATTATTGCTTCTGATGCAGCGGTTAAAAAATACAATTTAAAACCAATTGCAAAAATTTTAAGTTCGGCAGTCGTTGGTGTTGAGCCGCGAATTATGGGCATTGGGCCAGTTACTGCATCGAATAAAGCGTTAGCAAAAGCAGGTTTGACGATGGAGGATATGGATGTGATTGAGTTGAATGAAGCCTTTGCAGCACAAGCCTTGGCGTGTACACGAGCTTGGGGGTTGGCAGATAATGACCCACGTGTGAATCCAAACGGTGGTGCGATTGCGATTGGGCATCCGCTGGGTGTGACGGGCGCGCGCGTGGCGTATTCGGCGGCTTTGGAGTTGCAATTGACTGGGAAGAAATATGCGTTGGTGACGATGTGTGTTGGCGTGGGGCAGGGGTATGCGGCGGTTATTGAGCGGGTATAGTTTTTTGTCATTCCGACCGGAGTGGAGGAATCTGGTGTATTTACATCTTTTAAAATCTAAGAGGTTAGGTTTATACCAGATTCCTAATATTTCATGATAAGAAATATTAGGAAGTTTGGCGATGAAGCAATCAATTTAAGGTATCAGCTGCCAGCTAAATTACGCAACCGCAAATTCCGTATAAGGCCGTTTATAAGTTGCTTGAAACTCCAAAACGATGTCAGATTTTGGAACGCCAGCCGCCATTAAATTTGTAGCAATGCCTTTTTCCACAAAACCTTTATGAATCCAATTTTTTCGTTTTTTATGTCAATATGAAGTAAACAAGCGTGAATACGGTGCATATTTTTCCACCCAATATCCATTAAAAAGTAGTGATTTCTTTTTTCATCAAAAACAGGTTGAACTTCAGATTCTTCTCGACTATCATCTTGAAAATCAGCATATTTTAAAATAGCTTTTTTAACCACATCTTGATGATTTTTCGCGTTCCTTAGCCATAATTCTAATGTTTTTAATTTTGGATTACAAACGATAATCTTTAAATTTTCTTCTTTCCCAAATGGCAAATTGAAAAAATCGGTGTAAGCATCAATTGGAATAGCTAAAAATAAAGTTCTTTCTGGTTCAACTTTTTTCAGCAATCTGAAATAAGTTTTAAACTGACTACTAAGTAACGATAAAATAATAACTCCGCCATTTAGACAGGGCAAATTTTCCTCATTTTTCACTTGAAATCAGTCAAAGTATCAACAATTATCCTTCTTTCAAGTAAAAACTGAGAAAAATTATCCACTGTCTAAATGTCGGACTTATTATTTATAAGAGCCAAGACTTTTATATTTCATTGTCTGAATTGGAAGCTACCGACGAAGATTCTATAAATTATGGTATTTTGAACGGTTTTTCTATGTGGATTGTAAATTATCAATAATTATGGTTTACTACTTATGAATAACGACACCAAAATAATCATTTACAACACCCAAGATGGCGAAGCAGCAGTCTCTCTTCACGCAAAAGATGGGACGGTTTGGATGAATCAAAATCAGTTGGCAGAACTTTTTGCCACCTCTAAACAAAACATAGGACAACACATTGCTAATGTACTAAAAGATAAAGAGTTAGAAGAAGAATCAGTTGTAAAGGATTACTTTACAACTGCCGCTGATGGCAAAAATTACAAGGTAATTTGGAAGATTTGGAAGACCTAGAACAATTAGCAAAAAAGATAAAACTGAAGAAATAAAATCAAATAATGAAGAAATTAAACAACTACGTCCTCGGAAACTGGACTCTCGGAGACGGCGAAGGTAGCCCGCTCTACAATTCCGTCAACGGCGACATCGTAGCAATGGCGACCACTAAAGGTTTAGATTTTGCGGAAATACTGAAATACGGACGCAAAATTGGTAGCCCTACTTTGCGTAAAATGACGTTTCAAGAGCGGGGGAATATGCTCAAGAAGTTGGCGATGTATCTGACAAAGAAGAAGGAGCAATTTTATGAAGTAAGCTATAAAACTGGTGCGACGCGAGCGGATAGTTGGGTGGACATTGAAGGCGGTTTTGGTAACTTATTTGCCAACGCATCTTTGCGAAAAAACTTCACCAATCAGATATTTCATGTGGATGGCGCGCCGGTTGATTTGTCGCGTGGCGGTAACTTTATGGGGCATCACATCATGGTGCCAAAACGAGGCGTAGCGATTCACATCAATGCTTATAATTTTCCGATTTGGGGAATGTTGGAAAAATGTGCGGTCAACTGGATGGCTGGCGTAGCAGCAGTTGTAAAACCTGCAACTTCCACCTCTTATTTGACAGAAGCAGTGGTGCGAGAAATCATCGCTTCAGGCATTTTACCAGATGGTGCATTGCAGCTAGTTTGTGGCTCAGCAAGAACGATTTTAGATACGGTCGAAAGCCAAGATGTCGTAACCTTTACGGGGTCTGCAACAACGGGACAGATGCTAAAAGCACATCCAAGAATCATTCAAGAATCGGTGCCCTTTAATATGGAAGCAGATAGTTTGAATTGTACTGTTTTAGGAGAAGACGCGGTGCCAGGTACGCCTGAGTTTGACCTTTTTATAAAGGAAGTCCGGAAGGAAATGACGACGAAATGTGGACAAAAATGTACGGCTATTCGGCGTGTTATTGTTCCTGAATTCTTGATAGAAGATGTGCAAATTCAGCTGGGTAAAGCACTCGCAAAAGTTAAAATTGGTAATCCAATGACTAAAGGTGTGCGAATGGGCGCATTGGCAAGCAAAGACCAAGTAATTGAGGTGCGCGACCGTGTGAAAGAAATTGCGAAAACGGCAGAAATCGTTTACGGTAGTTTGGATAGAATTGATTTGATTGATGCAGATTTTGATAAAGGGGCGTTTTTAAGTCCAATCTTACTGTTAGAAAAATATCCTTATAAGAATTTGGCAGTGCACGAAATCGAAGCTTTCGGGCCGGTGAGTACGATGATGCCTTATAATAATATGGACGAAGCGGCAGAATTGGCGCAAATGGGCAAGGGTTCTTTATGTGCGTCAATTACGACTTTTGATGATAACGCAGCTCGTGAATTTGTGGTCGAAGCAGCCAGTCATCACGGTCGGATTTTGGTGCTAAATCGTGAGAGTGCCAAGCAAAGTACGGGACATGGCGCTCCATTGCCTACGCTAGTACACGGCGGGCCGGGACGTGCAGGTGGCGGTGAAGAAATGGGTGGAATGCGAGGGATCAAACATTATTTGCAACGGTGCGCGATTCAAGGAAGTCCGACAACAATTACTGCAATTACAGGGGTTTATCAAGCTGGCGCGAAGGTGATTGAAGCACCAAAACATCCATTCAAATACCATTTTGAGGATATCAAAGCGGGCATGTCGATTTTGACGCATAAGCGGACTGTGACCGATTCAGATATTCAAAATTTTGCGAATCTGACTTGGGATGTTTTTTATGCACATACCGATATTACGTCATTGGATGGGACGATTTTTGAAAAACGAGCAGCGCATGGCTACTTTTTATTAGCAGCAGCAGCGGGTTTGTTTGTTAATCCTGGAAAAGGGCCAGTTGGGGCGAATTATGGTTTGGATGAATGTCGATTTATTCGTCCTGTTTACCACAACGATACGATTCAAGTACGATTGACTTGTAAAGAAAAAGTGGAGCGGGATAGTCGTGGAAAAGAGCATCCGTCGGGCGTAGTAAAGTGGTATGAAGAAATTATAGATCAAGACGGTGAATTGGTGGCGATGGCTACAATATTGACGTTGGTTCAGAAAAAAGCACCATTTAAGGACATTACACGCGATTATTTGGTCGAGCAATTTGATAAATTAACGGACAATTCTCAACCTAATTGGGGATTGATGACGGCACAACATTTGGTCGAGCATTTTGATTATTTCAACCTAATTGCTTTGGGTGAAATGAAGTCGAAAATGTACACGCCAGAAAAGTATTTGGAAGATACACAAGACTCCCTTTGGGACTATCGACCGATGCCTAAATCTTTTGACCATCCTGCTTTGAAAAAAGGAGAAGTTGAGGAATTGCGATACACTAATTTAGCGGAATCGAAAAAAGCATTCTTTGAAAATTATGATAAATTGAAAGCATTTTTTAAAGAAAACAAAGGCGCGACGGCATCGAATCCAGTCTTTGGCGATTTGACGGCATATGAATTTAGTTTGATGGAGCGGAAGCATTTTGCGCATCATTTTGAGCAGTTTGGTTTGATATAAGTAGAAACATTGTAAAGTACGTGACCAAGATGTTCTGACTATAGCTAAAGGGCATTAGAGGGATAAAAGCGGTTTGTAAAAACTAATTTTATCTCTCAAAATCCAAGGCATGCTGCCGCAGGTAGCGCGCTTTGTTTTTTATGAAGTTCGAAAATTTTAGGATTTTCTTGCTTTTCAAATGTCGAAATTAGATGGTAGTTATTGAATCGTTTTTACTTATGCCTTCACCAAAAAAACTAAAAATATGAGTTTCATAATAGGAATAATTGGCGAAAAAAATAACGATTTGGTAATTTCAATTCCAAAGATAGGGAAATACGAACCTTTGGAGTTGTGCACAAGTTTCACTTACGAATTGGAGGATGATTCAAAGCCATATTCACATTCAGATAGGAACGAAATGTATGATGGTTTTGATTTTAAGAAGGATAGAAAATTACTGCAAAAAGGATACAATAAAGAAGAGGCTAATAAATTTTTGTCAAAGATAATTGCAGATTATGAATCTTATGGTGAAGCAGGAATTCGAGATTTAAAACCAGCAATTGAAATGAAAGAAATAATAAATAGTGCTGAATTCAAAGATATTGATAGCGTTTACTTTATTGAAATCAGGTTTGAATTTTAGTAATTCTAAATGTAAGGTGCGCACGTTTTTGGAAGTTAGCCGCAGAGCGGAGGCTCTCTTGGTAATGGGGCTATCATTCTTTTTTGAAGCCACATGGTGGCGGCTCTCTTAAATTTTTGGATAATTAAGAGGAACTTTTTTGGCTTTTTTACTCCTACTGCAAATGTACGAGTGCCGCCGCGCTGCGGCTTTGGAACTTTTTTTATACATTGTTACCAAGAGTGCCGACACTCTGTGCTTAATAAAAAACGTGTACACCTTACACTTAGAATTGCTGTTTGAATTTTATACAATCAATAGGATAATTTCAAAAGCAATCGTTTATAAAAACATATTTTCAAACTTCTAAAACAAAGTTATGTCACGAACTCTAAAACACATTTTTACCATACTTATTTTTTGCAGCAGTTTACTGGGTTTTCAAAAAATCGCCGCCCAAGAAAGCTACTCCATTTTTCCCAATCAAGCGGAATTTGCCCTCTCCGATGATGCCAATCTTTTCGGGTCTTTCGACAATCGGCTCGTCTATTTTGACAATGAAGGAAATACTCCGAAACTCTGGGTTTCCGACGGTTCAGAAGCGGGCACTTTTAAAATTAGTCCAGACAACCAAACGGCTATTCGACTAATCAAATCAACGCCAGAAACGCTGTATTTCTATGAAAAACGCGACAACGACAAGCACTTTTCAAAGTTAGTATTGGGGAGTGATGAATTTGAGATAATTCACACCACCAATCTTGATGTACTGCGGGAAGTGTTTTTAAATGACGCCATCTATTTCGTTACGGAGTCTGTAGATGGTGGATTTGACGACGATGATTTGGTGAAATTTGATTTGATAACAAATACTGAAGAAGTATTATTTACTTCTGATTTTGGTGGTATTCGAGGCATCGGCGCAACGGACACGGAAGTATATTTTATCGCAAGTATGGACGATGGAAAAATGCTCGGTAAAACGGACGGAACACTTGTGAATACCGCTACTTTTTTCACGCTTTACGAAGGAGGTAGTGAGTTTAGTTCTTAAGTTTTTATGCAATCAGATGGCGTGAAAATGTACTTTTTCTACAATCCGGGCAACAATCCTTACGACCTATGGGTATCTGACGGTACTGAAGTAGGAACTTCTTTTTTGAAAAGTTACAAACACCCCTCTTCTGGCTTACCACCTCATCCGTTTGCTTTTTTAAATGACCAGTTTTTCTTTGTGCAACGGGATGAAGGTGCACCTTCTGGAACTACTTTTGACTTGCACGTAACAAACGGAACTTCTGCGGGAACGCTAAATTTGAAAGGTACTTCCAGTGGTTATTTACAACCTCGAAATCTCACTGTTTTTGACGGAAAAGTCTATTTTTCTTCGCTTGATGGCAATTGGTCAATTTGCTTAACAGACGGAACAATTGCAGGAACAATCACCGTAATTCCTAGCTTTGGAGATTTAAATGGAGGGTTTAATTTAGGGCAATACAACGGCGGATTGGTCGTAAGTGCCAGAACAAATGATGTCGGTTCTGAAATTTTTTATAGCGATGGAACTTTGGCAGGAACGAGTCTTTTGACAGATGTGGCAGTTGGTTCAGAAAGTAGTTCACCAAGCCAGTTTCGCGAAGTCGGTGACCTGCTATTTTTTAGTGCGACGACCAATGACATTCGGCAACTTTGGGTGTATGATCCGAATGCTGTGGATTGTAGTACCCTCGAAGTATCGAGTGTTGATATTTTGGATGATATCGGTATTGGTGGCATTGTAAGTTTTCAGGTAATAGGTGGAACGCCTCCTTATGTCTATCAATTGGATGGTGAATTGCCTACTGCTGATTCTATTTTTACAGATTTAGAAACAGGAACTTATTTCTTAGCCATTTTCGATGCTAATGGGTGTATGATTGAGTATAATTTTGATATACAGTACTTGATTGGGAGTGTTTTGGACAATTCAAAAATTGTTACCATGACCATTTATCCAAATCCAAATACAAGGGGAACAGACATTTCAATTTCATTGGAATTAATTAAAAATACGCCTAATATTGGGTTGGTACTGACGGATATATCGGGTAAGGTAGTTTATCAAAATGAGGTGATTCCTAACTCCAATACTTTTACCTATCCCATTCCTACGAAGAGTATGACTGCGGGGACATACTTGCTTTCTGTTTTAATTGATGGGGAAGTTGTGGCGGTGGATAAGGTTATTTTGCGTTAAACGAAGTAAGTAACGGTGAAAGTGGTTTGCAAAAACCGCTTTTATCCCTCAAGATTCCCACCGCGTTGCCGCAGACAAAGCGCATTATCTCTTAGGAAGCTCGAAAATCTTACGGTTTTCGAGCTTCCTAAGTTTTAAACCAACTTTTGTTACCCGATATTTATGATATATTTGATTCAAGTGCTAAATTTTTCCTTCAAATTTCTTCAATGACTTTAATTGATTTATTAGGTTTCACAGGCGTCTCCATGATTCTCATCGCCTATTTTTTAAATTTGACGCACCGCATCGAGCCTGATGATTTGCGGTATATTTTACTCAATTTAATCGGTGCAATACTCGCTTGTGCTGCTTCCGTTTTAATGAAATATATGCCATTTGTTTTGTTGGAAAGTGTTTGGACATTGGTATCTTTACAGGCTTTGATTCAGTATTTTAGAAATAAAAAGAAGGAAGTGTGAACGGTTTGAAATTGCTGACGTTTCTGTTATTATATTTGCATTTTTTATCATAAAAAAACAATATCAACATGTTACAAAAATTAACCTTTTTCGCAGCCTTTTTTCTTCTATTTTCCATTGGTTGTGGTGATACTGCTGAAAAAACAGCCGATAAAGCAGCGACCGAGTCCGATAATATGGTGCAATTTACTAAAGATGAAAAATTCAAAGCAGCACACGACGAGCCTAAGAAAATAGATTTTAACGGCGCTGGAAAAATGATGAAATTTCCAACAGAAATTGGCAAAGAGGGTAGTGCTTATGTGATCATGAACGAGCAACCAACGACGAAATATTTATTTGTTATCCATGAGTGGTGGGGTTTGAATGACCACATTAAAAAAGAAGCAGACCGATTGGCTAAGGAACTGGGTAATGTTAATGTGATGGCATTGGATTTGTACGATGGCAATGTGACGGCAGACCGAGAGAAAGCAGGTAAATTTATGGGGATGGTCAAAGAAGACCGCGCAAAAGTTATTATTAATGGTGCAATTGCGCAGGCTGGAGAAGGGGCAACCTTCGGAACAATTGGCTGGTGCTTCGGTGGCGGTTGGTCTTTGAAATCCTCAATATTGGCAGGAGAAAATGGGAAAGCTTGCGTGATTTATTATGGTTTGCCCGTGAAAACGGCGACGGAATTAGCGCCATTACAAGCACCTGTCTTGGGTATTTTTGCTAAAAACGAGCAGTGGATTAATACTGATGTTGTTAAAGAATTTCAAGCATTGGCTGCAGCTACGAAAAAGGATTTGACAGTTCATTCTTTTGATGCAGACCACGCGTTTGCCAATCCGAGTAGTGGGAAATATGTGGAGAAAGCAGCAACGGAGGCGAATGCTTTGGCGGTTGCGTTTTTGAAAAAGAATTTGTAGTAAATTAATTGAGTTGACTAAGTTGATTGGTTGATTTCGTTATGAATCAACCAATCAACCCAATTAACTTATTCAACCAAACCTATTCCTTTGTTTTTCCACTAAAAACATTCATTTTCGGATTAACTGGATTACCCGAGGCTCGTCGAAAAGCCACAATTTGACCGGCATGCCAAATTGCATCCGCAATCGGTCCATTCAGCATATTCCAATAAGGGAATTCTGATTTATTCTCCCCTCGTTGAAAAATTATATTCATCTCTTCTAAGTTTGCTTTGCTTTCTTTTAAAATATCGCTTGCCATTTTAAAATTCTCTAAAGTCTTCGCACGTTTCTGCTCCCAAGTCAATTCCTCCGATTCGGCAGGACGATTATTTGGGGCATTTTTCGAACCATTGACAATCGTTTTAGACAAACTATAAAGGTGTTCGAGAACTTCTGCTGTGGTACGAGAATCTTCGCTTGCTTGATATGTCAAATCTTCTTCGCGCAAAGATTCTGTCGCCCAATAATAGCGGTAACCGAGTCCGTCAATCATACGAGCGGCAACGTTTTCGGGCGTGAATTCAGTGGGTGTTTCTGGGATTTGATGATAAGGTAGTGGACTCATTTTTTTCGTTGTTTCGTTTTGTGCGAAGGTACAATTGATTGAGATTAAAAAGAAAAAGAAGGAAGTTGTAAAAATTTTCATAAGATGATTGTTGTTTTTAATGAACTGATTATCAATGCGGATTAGGACTAAATCATGGTGATTTTCAAAATCACCATGATTTTTACAAAAATAAGAACCTGGACTTATTCCTTCCTTTTATTTCTAATTTTAACAAATCTTTCAGTAAAAATATCAGGTTGCCAATTTGGAATTTAACGGCGGTTTTTCTTTTAAAATCAAAGATTGGATTACCTTTATGGCTTGGATGGAAAGTAATAAATAGAATGATGTTGAAAATAGATAAAATGAAGGTATTAAAGCTAGTATCACTCTCTTTTGGAATTGTGTTTTTTAGTTGTAAAATTGATATAAAACAAGCAGCAGTTGAGCAGTTTAATGGAAAATTAAAACCAGTTTCAATAGAAAAAGGAATACTAGAAGATTCTATCAAAATAGACTTTGAAACGGGAACGCAACACTGTTTTATTGAGCATATTTCTTTGCGAAACGGTAAGAGTTATCTATATGTAGAATCTGTTGAATTTTTAAATGATGATGAAGCAATTAATGCTTCAAAAGAGGACAATGCTGTAGAATTAGAGATGGAAATTAGTGAAAAAAATGATACCCTATTCTTTCTTTATAATGACTACTACCTACGAAGTGAAAATGCTGAATCAAAGATTTTTAAAATGAGTGATAATGCGAAAATAGAAATTGTTAATTTGGAACGTGAGTTACATAAAGAGAGTATTTTACTTAAAAAATTGCGTCAATTATTATTTAAAGACGGATTTGCTTTATTTGAAATAACAGTCAATCAAGGTATTGTAGAATCAATCAGAGAGCAGTATTTACCCTAATCAACTCAATTAACTAATAATTCATTCAACCAAACTCATGTCAAAACAAAACATAGAATCAGCAGCAAAACGCCTACGCGAAGCCGCACAAAAGCGCATTACCTGTGACCCAATCCGGAATCTTATCGGGGAATTAGATGTCGAAAAAGCCTACGCAATTCAAGAAATCAACACTGCTTTGCGCATCGCAAAGGGCGGTAAAATTGTCGGTCGAAAAATTGGTTTAACTTCTCCTGCGGTACAAAAGCAATTGGGCGTTGACCAACCAGATTTTGGAATGTTATGGGCAGATACGGAGGTTTGGAATAATGGAGAAATTTCCATGCAAGAATTGATGCAGCCGAAAGTAGAAGCGGAAATAGCCTTCGTTTTAGGCAAAGATTTGACTTCAGAAACCTTGACGACTGTTGATATTATCTCCGCGATAGATTACGTTTTGGCTTCTATTGAAATCGTCGGTAGCCGCATCGAAGGTTGGAATATTCGCATTGCGGATACGATTGCAGACAATGCTTCTGCGAGTCATTTTGTAGTGGGGCACAAGCCTGTAAAATTGGAGAATTTAGACTTTATCAACTGTGGCATGTCGATGTATAAAAACGGTGAGAAAGTGAGTGAAGGAAAAGGAAGTGCTTGCATGGGTTCGCCGATTAATGCGATGCTTTGGTTGGCGCAGACGATGGTGAAAGTTGGGAAACCGATGCGTGCGGGTGAAGTGATTTTGACGGGGGCGCTTGGTCCGATGGTCGTGGTGGAAGCTGGAGATTCGGTGAGAGCGGAATTTGAAGGGTTGGGAGAGGTTTTTGTAAATTTTAAGAAGTAGGTTTAAGTTAAAATCTCTAAGGAACGTGAAATAAATAAACTCAGATTCTTGATAGGATATTTTGTTCTCATTTTTCACTTTAAAACTGCTCATTATATCAACATAAATCGCACTTTTAAAGCAAAAAGGGAGAACAAAACCTCACTTCCAAGAATCTGCATTTATTTATTCCGCGTTCCTAAGTAAAAACGATTTAATAAGTTGGACCATAATGCGCCGTAATTTTTTCTTCTAAAGAATTCAAAAAATCGTTGCATAGCCTTCGTTACGGAACTATTTTTTGTGTTTTTTAGAAGGGAAAAGG